>NZ_JARLJK010000023.1:0-1018 GCF_031291215.1 Silvimonas sp. | reverse complement strand
GGAAGGCCCGGCCTTCAGCACCCGCGCGGAATCGCTGACGAACCACAAACTCGGCTATGATGTCATTGGCATGACCAATCTCGGCGAGGCCAAGTGCGCGCGCGAGGCGGAGATGGCCTACGCCACCATGGCCATGATCACTGATTACGACTGCTGGAAAGTGGACGAGGCGCACGTGACCGTGGAAATGATCATTGCCAACCTGACCCGGAACGCCGCCACCGCCAAGGCTATCATCACCCGGGCCATTCCCCAGATTCCCACGACGCCGGGCTGGCCGTGCCATTCGGCGCTCCAAAACGCGATCATGACCGACCGGAAAGCGTGGCCCCAAAAGACCATCGCGCAACTGAAACCGATTCTCGCGAAATACTTGTGAGGGAATTCCCCCCAAACCATTTCGCGCAGGTTCTTCGATGTTTGTAATGGGTAAATGAGCTTGGCATCCACAAACTGTGCAGGCTGAAAGCCGGAAACATGACAGCCCAGGGCAACGCCCTGGGTGAGGCAGTCCCCGTCATTTCACGCCCTGAAAGGGCACCACAAAAAACGCGGCATCCCTTTGTTTTGCCCTTTCAGGGCAGGACTTTTGATGGGATCAATTCCCAGGGCGTTGCCCTGGGCTGTCATGTCATTGCGCTTTCAGCGCGCCAACGCCACGCATCGGGATATCCACGACAAACATCAAGGAACCTTCGCGCATTGAATCCCTGAACCAACGACTTAACGCCGGTCCGGTTTTCGCGGTTTCCCGCGCTCGACAAAATCCCGGTTGCCAGTCATGCTCGCTCCATGGCATTTGAACCCGAAGCGGCCTCGCCGCTGGACCAGCTCTGGCAGGAATACGCCGCGATTTACCGCGACTGGGATGATCTCCCCCTGGCGCGGTGGCTGGCGCAAACGCTGGGGCAGTTGGAAGGCCGCGTCTGGCGGCACACGCACCCGTTGGTGGGCGCCTATCGCCTGGCGGCGACAATTGCCCATGACCGCCAGATCTGGCTCAAGCGCCTGGCCACGC
>NZ_JARLJK010000109.1:0-1361 GCF_031291215.1 Silvimonas sp. | reverse complement strand
TGCATTCACTGGAAGAGTTTCGCAGGCAGCTCGGCAATGGAACACTCAAAGCCTACTCCGTGTCAACTTCAGGCAGTCCGAGACAGCTGGCAGGGCATGACCTCGCCTGTTTTGTCGCGGATCACGGGCGCATCCTGTTGGTGAGCGTAGATCACAACGACTGGGCCAAAGTTCGTGCGCGGCCATTGCCGCGTGGGGAAGTCTGGATCGATTTGGGTGGGGTTATCGCCCGTACCCAACTGACAGCGAAGACCCTGATCGATGAACCGAACGAGGAGCGGTATCAACTGCGCATCGACTGGATTCGCGATCGGGCGATGGAACGCGGCCAATTCACCGGAGCGCTGATCAGCGGGCTGGCAATCATCGATGCGCTCCGCCATCCCGAGGTCAGGAGCCAGCCATTCACCAAGGCGATGCCCGCGATCAAGGCGGTGCTCAGGGGACCCGCAGCCAGCGACAGCGTCATCACCAAAATGAACTCGGGCAACTATGCCGAATTTGAAACGGCCCTGCACGCGTTGCCGCTCGAAGAGCTTCCCTGAAAACCCCTGAAACATGTCTGGCCCATTCCTGAAATGACCTGAGCCCGCCGGATTGCCAGCCACGTCCTCCCAACAACGAGGAGGACGACACCATGGAACAACCGCCCCTGTCGGGCTTGCTGACGGCGAATGAACTGGTCGCGCTGACCCGGCTCAGCCGCACGTCCATTTACCGCATGACGCGGCAGGGGCGGTTCCCGCCGTCCTATTCGCTCGGCAATGGCCACATCCGTTGGCGCGAGGATGAAGTCCGCGCCTGGCTGGCAGCGCTGCCAACTCAAACTTTTGTGACGGGCAAGGGAGCAGCCCGCTCTGGTCAACCTCACAGGAAACGGCGGCCGTCATGACCGGCGATCCCATTCCAATCCCGAAAGCGCGTGCCCCTCCGCATTCGGCGATCGGCCACGCCGTACCGAGCAATTTTTCCCCCCTCAGTCGTGATTTCACGAAAGGAATTTCCATGCCTATTACCCGCAAGATTTTGGACCGCCTTGCCGACTGGCTGTACGGTGACGGCAGGGCCACATACCGAGTCTGGATCAAGCCTCGCATCGCACCAAGGGTGCTGCCGCTGATCGACAGGCTCGTTGGCGATGACGAAGACGGTGAAACGATACGTCTCGCGTTGATCCCCTGGCGCCGTGCCGAACGCCCTGTGATCGCGGTGCATGGCGGCGACGTTTCCACCTGCCGGATTGACGGTCCCTGGCAGAAGGCGGGCATTCGCTGGATACCGCTGGGCGGTCTGGTGCGAAGCTCGGGTATCACATGGCATCTGACACCCTTTGAAGCACAGGCTTTGCACAACCACATGCA
>NZ_JARLJK010000108.1:0-1466 GCF_031291215.1 Silvimonas sp. | reverse complement strand
CTTGCCGACGCCGTTGGGCCCGACGATCCCGATCTTTGCGCCCTGATAGAACTGCAAATTGATATCGCTGAGCACCGGCTTTTGCGCGCCGGGAAAGGTCTTCGTCATGTTCTTCATGACGTAGGCGTACTGGGCGGCCATGGTCGTCCTTTGGGAATGCGCGTGTTAGGTTCTGGCCGCGCTCTACAGGGCGCGCGCGGGCGCTGCAAGCTCGGGTGCAATTTCCGGTTCGCGTACCCGGCGATCGTCCGTACTCTTGATATACCCGTTCGTGCTGAGCCTCGTTAGTTTGCGCTCATCCTGATTTTCCGAGAGAAACGCAGGTGCCGGTATGGGGTGGCCGCCCCATACCGGCGTGATCGGTGCGCCCGTTGAGCTTGGGGTCCGGACTTGCGTCGAGACCGTTCGACAGCCGGGGCCCCGGTCACAGTTTGCGTGAACCCGAACAATCGCTGGGGCCGCCCGGAAGGTTGCGCCCGTTACACGAGGATGGGTCCAATGACACAGATACCAGAGCATGGACGCTTTGTCGGCATCGATGTCGCCAAGAAGCATCTCGATGTGCATGTGCTGCCCGAAGGCAAGAGCTGGCGGATGGACTATACACCTGCCGGTCTTGCCCGCCTGCTTGAACAGTTGGAGAAGCTGGCTCCAACGCTGATCGCCATGGAGGCCAGCGGCGGCTATGAACGGGCCTGCGCCGATTGCCTGGCAGGAGCAGGGTTGGCCGTGGCGGTCATCAATCCCCGACTGGTGCGCAGGTTCGCCGGATCGCTGGGAAAACTGGCAAAAACCGACCAGATCGATGCCGCGATCATCGCGCGCTACGCGGCTTTTGCAAAACCGTCCACGCGCCACACACCTGATCCTGCACAGGCCATGCTGATGGCCCTGACCATGCGACGCAGACAACTGGTGGGCATGATCGTCATGGAAAAACAGCGCACCGATCCCGGCCATGTCCATCCTGCCATCCTGGCCGACATCAGGCGCCATCTGCGCGTGCTTGAAAAAGAACAAGCCAAACTCGAAGCTCGGATCAACGCGCTCATCGCCAGCCATCCGGTCTGGGCGCGCATCAATGCCGCGCTCCAACAAGTCACCGGCGTCGGCCAGCAAACCGCAACCGCACTGATCACACATCTGCCCGAAATCGGCACGCTCAACCGGCGACAGGTCGCCGCACTCGCTGGCCTTGCCCCCATCAACCGAGACTCAGGAACGCATCGCGGGCGACGTTTCGTTCAAGGTGGAAGACAACCTCTCAAAACCGCACTCTATCTCGCTGCCCTGTCTGCCGCGAGACATCACCCAACCCTCAAACTCTTCTACAAATCATTGCGAAACGCCGGGAAAGCCCCAAAATCCGCCCTCATCGCCGTCGCCAGAAAGCTTCTGATCATATTGAACGCCGTCGCACGCGAAACCATCATCACCGCTTGACCGCAACACAATCGCTGTCGAAG
>NZ_JARLJK010000107.1:0-64420 GCF_031291215.1 Silvimonas sp. | reverse complement strand
CGGTTGCGTCACAACCGACCACGTGAAACCAGCGCTTGCCAAGATCGATACCCAAGGTCACTGCAATCATGGTGGTCTCCTGTTGCCGGATACGCCCTTAACGTAGGAAAAAATAAAGGGGTGGACCATACCATTAGTGTTTGACCGGACCGCCGAAGGGCGGGTCATCAAGTGCCTGACCATCGTCGATGACGCAACGCATGAATCCGTGGCTATCGTGGCCGAACGCACCATCAGCGGCTACCCGCTGACCCGGATGCTGGACCGTTTGGGCAAAACGCGTGGATTGCCTCGCATCATCCGGACCGACAACGGCAAGGAATTCTGTGGTCGGGCCATGCTGACCTGGTCACATCTGCGTGGTGTGCAACTACGGCAGATTCAGCCGGGCAAACCGAACCAGAACGCCTACATCGAATCGTTCAACGGGCGGTTCCGGGATGAATGCCTGAATGAACACTGGTTTACCAGTCTGGCCCATGCGCGTGTGCTGATTGAAGCCTGGCGGCGGGAATACAACGAGGAAAGACCCAAGAAATCGCTGGGTGGCCTGACGCCATCTGCATACGCCAGGCAACTGGCAGCGAAGTCGGCTAAATTAACCCCGGGCTCTCAAGCTGTGTGCTACTGAAACCGGGGTGACGTCGTGATCGTTCTAGATGGCCATGCTCGGCAAGCACGACCAAGTCCATGGCCCCGCAGCTAGCTGGACGATTTTTCTATATATAAAAATAAAACCTGTTAGCTGCCCGGCATCGGATTGTGCCCGGTTCTGGATATGGATATTTGCTCGGATGGGTAACGGGAATGGAAGGTGTTCTGAACTGTCTGCTGACCGTCTCATGGGCAGATCATGAAGGCAACGGCCCCGATTCCAATATGAAGTGAATCGGCACTACCTGGGCCCCGTTGAACTGGTTCCCCGAAGCTAGTTGTTTTGTATCAGTAAGCTTCAGGGTAGGAGTGGCCTATGGTTTAGCCCGCCATTAGCGCTAGACTAACCCGGGATTCGAGGTGGTCGACGGGTGGTCGGTATCAACAATCAAGCGGGTCGGGTCGGCATAGTCGGGAAATACTATGCGCATGCGATCCAATTTGGCTTTGATAACAAAGAAACGGCCCATTTCGGCTAGCGGCCCGTACCTGCCTCGAATTCCACGCCCCTGCCGCTTGGGTTCGGTAGGGCAGTGTTCCTGTATATACGATTCTATTCGAGCTGGATCGAAGTTCTCAGCCAGCAAGCCCGAACGTACATTGGCGACTTCGGCAGGAGAGAAAATGCGTCCCGCTGGGTAGACATTAATTTGCGCAATCAACGCGTGGATATGGGACGCAAGTGCTGACCGTGCCACGAAACGCTCGTCACCTTCCAGTTGCTCAAGACGATCAATCATTTCTCGGATCGAGTCCAACTGGGTTGACCGGAGTTGTGCGCTTGCTTGCGCCACTGCCAAACTTTGCTCTAGGACTTCCTTTTGCTCTTCCAACTCATCCAATTTATGTTCAAGATTTCGAATTAGGTGCATTACAGTACGTGAAGGAGTTGCCGATTGGTCCTCTTCATCGGAAAGGGCATCAGCCAGGCGCTCCAGACGACGTTGAGTTTCGATTATTAAGGTTTGGGTGATTTCGAGCTGTTCGGTGATAGAAAATTGCTCTTGTTGGCCGACGTGCGTCGGTTCCGCCTCGCGAACCAGTCGTTCAAGCTCAAGTCCACGGCAGAACATCAGGAAACTGTGTTCAAACGCTTTATATTCCCACTGCACCGCATAGCAACCTCGACCTCGGCGAGCGCCATCACATACCAGATGCTTTTCGACGCGGACGATGCCGCTGGCAAGCTTGCGCGGACTGCGGCCAAGCAAGATCATCGTACTGCCACAATAACCACACTTTACGATGCCGGACAGCAGATTTGGGACATTAGTCCCCTTCCGTGCACGACTGCCGCTTCCCAACCGACGTCCCTTTCTCGCTTCTTGCAGTAGCAAAAATTCATCACGGCTGATCAGTGCTGGATAGTAATTTGCGAGTGGCTCTCCGTGAGGCACGATCTTGCCGTTTTGCCACAGATGAAGTTGTAAACTACCGTACAACGCGGGACTCGTCGTAATTTTCTCGATATACGAGCTATGCCAACCATTGTCTTTTTTTGAAAATGTTGGAGTCCCTTGCTCATTTAACCGCTTGGCGATTACGCCTGTTCCCATGCCGGATCTGCTGGCGTGAAGAATGCTACGCACGATTTCTACACGTTCGGGTATGAATTCAAATTCCTTCTTGTCATCACGTAGCCGCATCCAGTACGGACAGCGTGCGGTCAACTTCTTTTCGCCAATGTTTGCGCGTTTGTTTTCCCATGCTGCTTTAAGCCGGCGGCTCTTCAGGGCTGATTCTTCGTGGGCACGCGCCATGATTGTAATTGAGACAATCAAGTTGCCCACGTTTGCGCTCAGGGACTCCTGGCTGTAAACCATATTGTCGGTTAGCGTGACTATGGTAATCCCGCGCTTGATGATGGCGGTGAACAACTCAAAAGCGTCGAGCACTTGGGCCCGAGATAGCCGGTCCAGGGATTCAATCAGCAGAAACGATCCAGGCGCAATATGACCCCGCGTGATTGCTTCGACAAATGCGCCAAGTGCCCCGCGCTCAAGATTGGATCGATCGAAAGCAGAGAGACCGAGGTCACGAAGATGAAGTGCAACGTCAAGTGTCAGGCCATGCTCATCCGCATACTGTTGTGACAGCTCAGCTTGGCGGCGCAACGAGTCGCCCTTAAGTTGTTCAGCAGTGGAAAACCGGATGTAAGAATAAGCGGTTGGCAAGATTAAGCGTCACTGATGTTATTTGAGGCAGTATACATACGATTAATGTATTCATGCCCCTGATATGACGATTAAATGATTGATCCCGGCCCGGGCAAAGCTTTGCCACTGTTCAGGTGAGATTCCACGGCGATCTCCAGCCGCGATGGCGGCGATGACACCGGCGTAGGGGGCGTCGCCCAGCACGGCGTTGATATGATCGACGATGCCTTCACGTACCCGGTCAATAGCGGCCTGCCAGGCATAACCCGGCAACGGTCTGGCGCCTTTCACGCTGGCACTGCCGCCGAGGTTCTGTTGTAGCATCCAGCCTTCCACATCAAAGCCACCGGGATTTTGCTGGCCGTGCGGGCGTTTGGCGGAGAGATCGAACTCCCAGCGCGTACCGCTGCGCAGTTCCGGATGATCGCCGTACCACTGAACAGAGAGTCGGCGCGGCAGTGTTGCGCCGGCGGTCAGTACATCCTGCGTGACGAACACAAAGCGCGGACCAAATTGCCCGGTTTGCGGCAAGCCAGCGACATAACCGCGCGCTGTGATCACTTGGCGCTCCATGTTTTGCGGTAGCCGGTCGGCCAGCCGCCAATTTGCGCGAAGATCGGCGTAGCCAAAACCCAAGGTCGCCGCAAGGATGATCAAACCTGCCAAGCGCCAGCGTTGTGCCTGCCAAACCAACGTGGGGGCGGCCAATGCCACCAGCAGCGGCCAGAGCAAAGCTGGCAAGACCGGTTGTATTTGCAAGAGACAAACACCGGTGACAAAACTGGCCAGGACAGACAGATAACGCAGCAACATGGCCGCTAGCCTGACAGCGTGTGATGGATTAAGCGATGCGCCCGTCACTGGGTATTGCTGGTGGTCAATTTGTCAGAAGCGCAGTTGGGGCCGCCCAAGGGACACCAGGCATCTGCTAAACTCACCCGCATGAAATTTTACGACGCAGATGTTCTGATCGTGGGTGGTGGTCTGGTGGGCTGCGCGCTGGCGTGCGCACTGAAAGACACCCGGCTGCAGGTCACTTTGCTTGATAGCCGCGAGCCCGCGCAGACTTGGGATGCCCAAACCTGGGATAGCCGCATTTACGCCATCAGCCCGGCCAGCCGCCGGTTTTTGACTGCGATTGGCGCTTGGCAGCACATGGACGCCACTCGCCTGCAATCCGTCGCGCAGATGCGCATTGCCGGGGATGATGGTCGTTCGGAACTGGCCTTCAATGCTACCGATGCGGGCACTGATGAACTGGCACAGATTGTCGAATCGCGCGAACTGCAGCGTGCGTTGTGGCTGGCAGCGCAAGCCGCGCCTAATGTCACGCTGATTGCTCCAGCCAAACCCAGTGCTTTGCACGACGAAAGCGATGGCATGCTGCTGGCGCTGGAAGATGGTCGCCGCTTGAGCGCGCGTCTGGTGGTAGGCGCAGATGGCGTGCAATCCTGGGTGCGCGCGCAAATGGGCATCGAAGATAAAACAACGTCCTATGAACAATGGGGCGTGGTTGCCAATTTTGATTGCGAAAAACCACATCTGAGTACCGCCAGTCAGTGGTTCTTTGCCGACGGCGTGATGGCCTGGTTGCCATTGGCCGGGCAACGGATGTCCATGGTCTGGTCTTGCAACGATGAGCGTAAACAAGCGTTGCTGGCGCTTTCTCCCGCTGAGTTGTGCGAGCAAGTGGCGCAGGCCGGGCAGGGGCGTCTGGGGCAATTGCAATTGCGTACGCCTCCGGCGGCTTTTCCGCTGCGCTTGATGCATGTGGCTGATCTGGCCCGCCCGCATCTGGCGTTGATTGGCGATGCAGCCCACGCGGTGCATCCATTGGCGGGGCAGGGGGTGAATCTGGGGTTTGGCGATGCTATGGAACTGGCAAAGGTTCTGGCTGCCCAAGCGCCCACGCAGTGTGGTGATTACCTTGTGCTGCGGCGCTATGAACGCGCCCGGCGCGAGAATGTTTTACTGATGCAGGGTGTTACGCATGGCCTGCAGAAACTTTTCAACAACACCAATCCGGTTTTGCGCTTGATGCGTAATACCGGGCTGGGGTTGACCGACCAATGGGTATGGCTGAAAAACCGTTTGATTCAGCATGCAATGAACGCTTGAAGGATAAACAATGAAGTTTTCGAAAATGATGCGTAGCCTGGCGGTTGTGGGTCTGGTTGCCCTGACCGCGTGTTCGGCCGAAGCAGAAACCGTCAATGCCAAGCAATTGCGCGACAAGCTGCAGCAACAATTGCCGGGACGCGAAATCACCAGCGTGAACCCGTCGCCCATGAAAGGAATCTACGAAGTGGTCGTTGCCGGTCACCAGATTCTGTACACCGATATCAAGGGTGATTACGTGTTGATCGGCGACATGATCGACATGAAAAACAAGACCAGCGTTACCGAAGCGCGCGCAGCTGAATTGCGCCGCACCGATTTCAGCAAATTGCCGCTGGATCAATCGTTCAAAGAAGTGCGCGGCGATGGCAGTCGCAAACTGGTGGTGTTCTCCGATCCGGATTGCCCGTTCTGCAAGCGACTGGAATCGGATAGCCTGGCTGGCGTGACCAACGTCACCATCTACACGTTCTTGTTCCCGCTCAATATCCACCCGGATGCCGAGCGCAAGTCCAAGTTGCTGTGGTGTGCCGCAGATCGTGACGGCGCGTGGCGCGACTGGATGGATCATGGCAAGTTGCCAGACAACAAGGGCGATTGCGATACGCCTATCCAGAAGAATCTGGCTCTGGGTGACAAGCTGGGCATTACCGGTACGCCGGCACTGGTGTTTGCCAACGGCCGCATGGTCTCCGGCGCTATCCCTAAAGAGCAACTGGAAGCGTTGCTGGCCAAGGGCGGACCAGATCAGTCCGGGCAGTAAAACCTGCCGCCTGCGAATTGGGCGAAGGTGTGGACAAATAAAAAAGCAGCCATCATCTGGCTGCTTTTTTGTGTGTGCACTATCCGGACTATTTGGTGGCGCTGACTGTCGGCGTGTCAAATACCGGAGTCAGGGTGTAACCGGCTTTGCGCAGCAAGGCGACCAAACCCTGCGGGCCGGGTAAATGCATGGCGCCAATCGCAATAAAGTTGCCACCCTTGGCCAGCGGCTCTTGCAGACGTTGGGCAAAGCGCAAGTTGCGATCAATCAGCAGATCTTTTTTGTTCCACTTGTCAAAATAAGCCTCGTCAGCTGCGGGCATGGGTACGTCGCCTTGCTCACTGAGCCGCTCAATAGCCGGAATGTCGCGGGCAACATAGGCATCAATGACTTTGTTGATTTGCGCGGCAAAGACTTCCTGGTGATCCAGCAACGAATATAGCAAGGTGCGTTGTTTGTCTTCGGGGATATTCTCGAACAGTGATAACTGTTCCTGAACGGTTTCCAGCCCCGAATAGTTTTTGCCACCCTCGATCGCCATCTTGGCCAGCAGCAAATCCAGCGTGATCTGGCCGCTTTGTTTCTTGGGTTCCATCATCAGCATGGCTGCAGCCCAGGTTTTCAGGCGGCGGGTAGCGACTTCGGGATAATCACGCGCAGCCAGTTCCGGCAGCAGTTTCTGGTAGTACGCATCGCTGATATGGGCGGGCAATAAATCGCCTTCCGGGCGCAAGACGGCCTTGGCCAGTTCCATCATCATGCTGAAATCGGTTTTGACCTCGGTATAAACCTGGTCGGACGACTCAAACGCCTGCGCTACCGGGTCAGACAGCGTGGTGACACGTGGATCGGCCACGTGGGCGGTGCCAAACAGCCAGGACGACGGTACGCCAGCCTTGTCGATACGCCAGAGCACAGCGTGGGGAAAAGGCTCGGCTTTGGCGATGGCAGCATGCGCTGAAAGCGGTAAAAAGGTGATGCTGGCCAGCGCCAGGGCAGCAACACGCGTACAGAATCGGGCGAGCATCTTGGGGTTTCCTCTTCCTCTTAACGAACGGATTTTTCTGTCTGTATAAATCTGTTTTTGTCGGTCTTTGCCGGATGGCGAGCCAGTATAACCAAACTCGCCCGGCATCAGGCAAAGCGGGGAACGAATCCCCGCCGAACCCGCAAATATGCAACTCGCTTGCACTGTCCAGGCAGGCTTAATGCGGCTTGCCGCCAGCCGCAATGCGGTCCATCACGGCGAACAGTACGCCCGACAGCACAAAGGTCAGATGGATACCAATCAGCCAGCCCAGCTTGAGCGAATCCATCGAGTCTATATTTACAAACGCCTTGAGCAAGTCGATGGCCGAGATCGCCACAATGGAACCGATCAGCTTGAGTTTGAGATCGGAATAGCTCACCTTGCCCATCCAGCTGGGCTTGTCCTCTGAATGGTGAGCCACTTCCATTTTCGAAATGAAGTTTTCATAGCCGCTGAACATCACAATCAATAACAGGTTGGCGATCAGCGTGACGTCCACCATGCTCAGAATGCCGATGATGATGTTGCCTTCGCCGGTCAGCAGTATCTGGCCTAGCGCGTAAAGCTCTTTGAGCATCTTTACAAACAACGCGAACAAGCCGACCACCAACGCCAGATAAAACGGGGCAAGCAGCCAGCGGCTGTGGAAAATGGTTTTTTCGAGCGCGGATTCGATACGCGAATGCATCGTTGACCTTTATGATGTTTGGAATATCCAGGTCTGTCCTGGCTGCAAGCAGACCGGAAAAAACATCGCCAGTTCCCGCAATCATTGCCATGAGCAAGTATGAGCCATCCCTGCCAGCTGGAAATCCTGCATCACCCACCCACCCGCGCGCCCTTGTCGGCTCCTCCGCTATTGTTTGTGCATGGCGCCTATGCCGGTGCCTGGTGCTGGCAAGATCACTTTCTGCCATGGTTTGCGGCCAGAGGTTATGACTGTTACGCACTGAGTTTGTCCGGGCACGCCGGTAGCGCCGGGCGTGAGCGGCTGGACCGCTTGGGTCTGGGTGATTTCCTGGGAGATATTGAACGTGCGGTCGGGCAATTGCCGGCTACGCCGATCCTGATCGGACATTCGCTGGGCGGCTATCTGGCGCAACGCTTTGCCCGCAAGCACGCGGTCTCTGGCCTTGCGTTGCTCGGCAGCGTGCCGCCCATGGGGCTGGTGAACTCGCTGGGCCACATGATGTTCAGTTCGCCTCACTTGCTGATGGGCTTGAACCAGTTTCAGTGGCACACCGGGGCGATTGATTTTGATCCGGCGGTGTTGAAACAACTGCTGTTCTCCACCCAAATGCCGCGAGACAGGTTAGCGACGTTCGCCGCCCGTGTGCAGCCGGAGTCCGCCTTGGCGCTGGCCGAATTGATGCTGCCGCAACCTTGGCTGGCGTGGGGCATGCCCGAACACGTGCCTTGCCTGGTGTTGGGGGCAGAAGCTGACCGGGTTATCCCTGCCGCAGACGTACGCGCCACAGCGCGGGCATGGGGCGTCGAAGCCCGATTTTTGCCACAACTTGGGCACGCCATGATGGCTGACATGGGTTGGGAAAGCGTTGCACAGCACTTGGCGGACTGGCTGCAGACGGTTGCGCCTGGCGCAGAGTGATCTCTTGCCTGGGCCGGCTGGTGGTTTTCTTTTGAGCTGACGGTTGTGGGTCTTGCCCCGCACCCATATCTTTAGACAAACAGATTAAAACTGGAGAGCAGCATGACCGACAAAGTGGTTAAAACCGATGCAGAATGGCGAGCCCAGTTAACCCCGGAACAATATCGGGTAGCGCGCCAGGCCGGTACCGAACGGCCTTTTAGCGGTGAGCTCTACAAACGCAATGATGACGGCGATTATTACTGTGTTTGTTGCAATGCCTTGTTGTTTCATTCGGGCACCAAATTTGACGCCGGTTGTGGCTGGCCCAGTTTCTGGGAAGAAGCCATTCCTGGTGCGATCAAGCGCATCGAGGATTATTCGCACGGGATGGTCCGCACTGAAGTACGTTGCGCCGCTTGTGATGCCCACTTGGGGCATGTCTTTCCCGATGGCCCAGAGCCAACCGGCGAGCGTTATTGCATCAACTCGGTGTCCATGACCTTTACACCTGAGGCTTAAATCCTGCAAATGAGCATCTGAACATTGTCCTGAGGCTGGTTTTGCGGTATCTATTTCTGTGGACGTGGTTTCTCTTATTGGTTTGCATATCAATTTCAACGTTCTCGACCGCAGAAAAAATCATCACATATATATAAATCAGGAGTGTTATCAGATGGAACGCGTGCATGGAAAACGCCGGGTGGCGTCAGTCGTCGCGCTGGCAGCGGTATTTGCGCTGACTGCGTGTGGCAAAGGTTCAGAGGCCCCTAAAGTTGCGCTGGATGACAAAGACGTCATCAATACACTCAACAACTTTATCCAGGCTGATCAGCAAAATTGTGTTTCCATGCCGATTGCCTTTAATACCCCTGTGGCCAAGGACTACGCCAAGCTCACAGACCCCAACGGCGCGCAACTGGCCGCACTGGTTAAAGCCGGGCTGATTCAGGAACAAGCGGCTGAAGCCGGGCAAACGCAATTTGCGGTGACCGATAAGGGCAAGGATGCCTACGACGGCAATACCCCACCCGGTTTTTGCAGTGGCACGCCAGAAGTCGACAAGATTGTCAGCAACACGGTTGAAGAAACCAAAGACAATTACAGTCGCGACAAGATCGTGTTTACCACCAAACTGGATGGTATTGCCGATTGGGCCAAGGATGACGGCATTCGCCAGCAGTTCCCCAAGTTTGCTACGCTGGTTGATAACCAGGGCAAAGAGCAACACACGGTCGAGATTGAAAGCCGTGGTCAGGGCTGGCGCGTACTTGAGCCAAGCCCGGTGGCCAACTGATTCTGGCCTGCTGCTGAGCAATCCTGTTACGGGATTGGCGCCCAATAAAAAAACCCGTCTGCATGACGGGTTTTTTATTTCTAATGTTGCCGGGGCTAAAGAGCAGCTTACAGACCGAGTTCTTCCACCCACGCCAGCGATTGACCGTGTGCCCGGTTGAGCATGTCCGGGGTCAGTTGCAACTGGTCGCACAGGCGTGGCACTTCGGACATATCCGGGTCTTCACATGCTTCAGCCAGCTCCAGGAACGGGCCGTACATGCCGGAGCGTTCCATCAGCGCATCGGCAATGCTTTCCGGCAAGATCAGCGTTTCCAGCACGCGATCCATCGGCATATCCAGCAATACATCCAGTAGCGAGAAGATGCCGACGATAAACAGATTGTCGCGGTCCTGGCCATCCAGCAAATGGCTGCCCAGCAATTCCACCAGACGACCGCGTGTCACTGCGGTTTTCAGCAGGGCAGGTGGTGAGCCCGCTTCGGTGCTGGCAGTCACCAGCAACAGGGTTAGCCAGCGGTACAGCTTCTGGTAACCAAGGATGGTGACGGCATGGCGGAAGGACTGGATTTCGCACGACAAGCCAAAGCCAACCGAATTGATATAGCGCAGCAGCTTGAACGACAACGCCACGTCACGCTTGAGCGCATTTTCGATATCGCGAATCTCTGCGTTGTTCCGCAGCATGTTCAGCAGATTCAGAATGTTGGCGTAATTCGGATTGATCACCTTGGCCGACAACGTTTCCGGATGGGCAAAGTAATAGCCCTGGAACGCGTCAAAGCCGATATCCATGCACTTGCGGAATTCTTCTTTGGTTTCGACCTTTTCCGCGATCTGCAGCATCGGATACTTGCGCAACTCTTTGGAAATCGCAGGCAAGCGATCCATACCGAGAGCCTGCACATCCAGCTTGATGTAGTTAGCAAACTCCAGGAACGGCGCGGTTTGCGGAGACAACTCGAAGTCATCCATCGCAATACCGAAGCCTTGACCGCGCAGTTCTTTAACGCGGGCCAGCAATTCCGGCGTAGCGGTAGTGGTTTCCAGCACTTCCAGCACTACGCGTTGCGGTTGCAGCAACTCCAGGAAATTACTTTCCAGCATGGATTCAGCGACGTTGATAAACGCCAGTTTGCTGCCTACCAGCCAGTCGGTCCCCATATTGGAAATGGTATTGACCAGCACGTTGGTGCCTGCCTGCATGTCGCTGGAGAACTCGGCCGTAAGGGCGTCCTTGTCCAGGCGGAACAGCAGTTCATAGCCGATGATCTGCTGTTGGCGATTCAAAATTGGCTGGCGGCCGATAAATGCGTGATCTTGCGTCATTTCAGGGTCTCTGGCTGCACATTGGGCACAGCGAAGTATATCAGTAATGTCTGATTTTGCAGGTGTTTGGCATAAGCGCCTATCGCACCGAAATATAATGCATCACGCAGCTATTTGTTCAATGAACTGTGAGCTTCTCACTGCTGCGTTATCTGAAGTGCCCGAGTGCAGCAGGTCTTCCATATCCAGCACCAGCACTACCGAGCCATCGCCAGACAGCGTGGCACCGGCTACACCGTGCGGATGGATGTTCTGCAGCGGCTTGATCACCACGTCGTCACGACCCACAAAACTGTCGACAGCCAGAATGAAGGAGTGCTCGGCGGAAGTCATCAGCACGCCGAAGGACGGTACTTCGGTTTCTTGCCAGCCGAGCAATCTGGCCAGTGATTTGACCGGCAGGATTTCGTCGCGCACCACAATGGTGGCGCGGCCAGAGACTTCCTGTACCTGCTCGCTCTTGATCGGGATGATTTCCCGCACCATGGCCAGCGGAACGGCAAACGGCTGATCGCAGACGCGTACCACCAACACCGGCAGAATCGCCAAGGTCAGCGGCAAGGTGATGGTAAAGCGCGAACCTTCACCGACTACCGACTGGATGTCGATACGGCCGTTGAGTTTCTGGATATTGGTCTTGACCACATCCATGCCCACACCGCGACCAGAGATGCTGGAAATCTGGTCCTTGGTGGAGAAGCCCGGCATGAAAATCAGCTGCAGACACTGTTTGTCGTCCAGGCTGTTGGCCGTTTCAGCATCGATCAGGCCTTTTTCCAATGCTTTCTTGCGGATCACGTCCGGGCGCATGCCGCGACCGTTATCGGTGATCTCGATCTGGATATGGTCGCCGACCTGGACTGCGGACAATTCAACGGTGGCTTGCGCAGGCTTGCCGGAAGCGGTGCGCTCGGCCATGGTTTCGCAGCCATGATCGACCGCGTTGCGTACCAAGTGAACCAGCGGATCGTTCAAGTCTTCGAGCATGGTTTTATCCAGCTCGGTTTCTTCGCCGATCAGTACCAGATCTACTTCTTTGCCCAGTTGACGGGCCAGATCACGCGCCAGGCGCGGATATTTCTGGAACAAGCGGCCAATTGGCTGCATGCGGGTTTTCATGACCGCGTTTTGCAGGTCACCGACCAGCAAATCGAGCTGGCTGATGGCTTCGTCCAGCGCTTTGAGCGTCACGCTGTCCATCTTGCCTGCCATGATGTCGGTGCGCAGGGTGGTCAGCCGGTTTTTGGTCAGGCCGATTTCGCCGGACAAATTCAATACCTGATCCAGCCGCACTGTATCGATGCGGATGGTTGTTTCTTGCGAAGATTGCGACATCGGTTGCTGCATGGTTGCCGGGCCTTTGGCGGCGGCGGGCGCAGCACGAACTGCCGCAGCCGGGACAGCAGGCAGGTCGTCAATGACCACTTCCTGGTTGGCGTCGGCAACTTGCGGCGGGTTTTCAATATCGAGTAAGGCGTTGTAGAGCACGTCCCATGGCGGCTCGCCATTGGCGTCAGCAGCGGTACTGGCGGGCGCGACGGCAACTGGGGCAGGAGCCGCTGCGACAGGGGCTGGCGCGGCAATCACAGGTGCTGGTGGCACTTCGCCTTGCAGCACGGCATCCAGCGATGCCAGCAGGCCCGCATTGGCAGCCACGGGCATGCGGCCTTGCTGCATGACCACGAACATGTCTTGCACGGTGGCGGTGGCGGAGAGGATGGTGTCCATGATTTCGGGCGTCAGCGTCATCTCGCCATTGCGCAGCTTGTCGAACAGGTTTTCCGTGCGGTGGCACAAACTGACCATCGCATCGACATTCAAGAACCCGGCGCCACCCTTGATCGTATGAAAGCCGCGGAAAATGTCGTTCAGCAAGTGCTTGTCATCGGGCCGCTTTTCCAGCTCGACCAGCTTGCTGTCGACATCTGACAACAGCTCGGTGGATTCGGTGAGGAAATCCTGCAACAGGTCATCCATACCGGAGAATTCGCTCATTTCGGCCCCATTTGTTTCTGGTGAGTTCAAATACATTGCGGCTTGCGCCGCACACAAAATGCACCACCCGTAATTACCTTAGCCTGGTATCGGCTTTGGGTCAGGCGATCTTGCCATCGTTACCGATCACATGAGGGCGTTGGCCAGCGGTTTGGGCGAAACCAGTGCCATCATGCAATCTTTCCATTTCAATTTTCAGTTTGACTGACTGATCCGGCTCGTTAGAAGCCCAGACTTTCCAGCAGATCATCAACCTGTTCCTGGTTGGTGACCACATCCGTGCGACCTTCGCCGCCAATAACCGGACCAGCCAGCAGGCCATCTTCGCGGGCAACGCTGCTGCCTTGCTGTGGCGAAAAGGTAACCAGGAATTCCAGCAACTGGCTTTCCATTTCCTTGACCATGACCAGCACTTTCTTGATGACCTGACCGGTCAAATCCTGGAAGTCCTGCGCCATCATGATTTCCAGCATCTGGCTGCTGATTTTTTCCGAGTTCACGCCGGTCTGGCCCAGATGGGCACGGGTGGAATGAACCAGTTGCTTGAATTCTTCAACCGACAATTCATGGGCAAACAGCTGGTTCCAGCGGGCATTGAGCTGGCGCGCACTGTTGGAAATTTCATCCTGCAGCGGCTTGGCATCGTCGAGTGCGTTCAGCGTGCGCTCGGCGGCTTGTTCGGTCATGGTAGCGATGTAGGACAAGCGATCACGCGCATCCGGGATCTGATGCGCGGCTTTTTCCAGCGACTTGTCCAGGCCCAGTTCACGCAGGGTGTTATGCAGATGGCGAGTCAACTGGCCAATCTGGGTAAACATGGTGCGTGCCGGTTCTGCCATATCCGAAGGCAGGTTGGCGGCTACATCGCCAGCTGGCGCGCTGACGGCTGCGGCGGGTGCATCTGCATCCGCGGCGGTTTCTGCTGCACGATTGGCATTAACGATGCTGTCGAACAGTGCTTCCAGATCGGCCGAGTCTGAACTATTGAGGGCTTGATCGCTCACGGCGAGCCTCCTTTTTCCGGTGCATAAGTGCCGGTGGATTGGGTTGATCAGTTAGGCATGGTGACGAAAATTTTCTTGAGCTTTTCGTCTAGTGTGGCTGCCGTGAAGGGTTTGACAATGTACCCGGAGGCACCCGCCGAAGCGGCGGCAATGATGTTTTCCTTCTTGGCTTCCGCAGTCACCATGAGCACCGGCAGGTGCTTCAACTGCGCATTGGCACGAACTTGTTGCAACAGTTCCAGCCCGGTCATATTGGGCATGTTCCAGTCGGTTACGACAAAGTCGTAAGTCGAGTTTTGCAGTTTATGCAAGGCGATCTGCCCGTCTTCGGCTTCTTCCACATTGGAAAAACCCAATTCTTTGAGCAGGTTGCGCACAATCCGGCGCATGGTAGAAAAATCATCCACCACCAGAAAGCGCATATTGTTATCCGGCATGCTGTTTACTCCATCGGGGTTGGCGACGCGCTTTTTTCCAGCGCCAATCCAGTTTTTTCAATAAAACTCGCGGTAGACCAAACGTTCTTGTCCGGGCAAGCCAAGTGTCTGGTTTGCCGGCATTATTGCTGTGTTACCTGATATTGCGATCAGCTTTTGTCGACGATATACGGCAGCACCGTGTCCGCCAGCACCACCGGGTCAAACTTGGCCACGTAGGCATCTACGCCCACGCTTGCACCCATGGCACGGTTGGCATGAGAAGACAACGAAGAATGCATGACCACTGGAATGCCTTCAAAGCGGCGGTCCGATTTGATATGGCGGGTCAGTACATAACCATCCATTTCCGGCATTTCGGCGTCGACCAGAATCATCTTCAGCTTGACGCGCAACGGCTCGTTATCGTGCCCGGCGCGCTGTGCCAGATTCTGCAGTTTGTCCCACGCTTCCTTGCCGTTATTGGCCTGGTGATATTTGATGCCCAGCTTGTCGAGTACGCCGACGATTTCTTTGCGGGCGACGACGGAGTCATCGGCAAAGAATGTATAAGCGTCAGGGCTGACCGCAGCGGTAGGCAGATCCGGAATCTCCGGTTCGCCCAGCACGCCAGACAAAATCTGTTCCACGTCCAGAATCGACACCAGCTTGCCGTCCGGTAGTTCGGTCAGCGCGGTAATCAAGGCCTGATTGCCAGCCAGCATGGATTCAGGCGCACGCACTTTGTCCCAATCCACGCGAATGATGCGATCGACCTCATGCACCAGGAAGGCCTGCGTGTGCTTGGAGAACTCGGTCACAATCATCGTGGCATTGGCGGTATCCGCCGCGCCTTGGGTGGTGGCGACAAAACGCGACAGCGAGATCACCGGAATGATATTGCCGCGCAGCGAAATGACGCCTTCAACACCTGGCGGCATGTTCGGGGTGCGGGTGATCTTGGGTGTTTGCGAAACTTCACGGACCTTGAAGACGTTGATCCCGAAAACTTCGCGCGTGCCGAGCGAGAACAAGAGGATTTCCATCTTGTTAGAGCCCGCCAGGCGAGTGCGGGCATCTACGCTATCAAGCATGTTGGCCTGTGCTTCGATCATGTTCACTTGTGTTGTTCCTGTACCCGGTTTCAGGCCACTTGCGCGTCAAGCAAGTAGTTGGCAATCGCTTGCGATAGCTTGTGGGGTTCAAACTTGGACACGTAGCCGTCTACGCCGACCGACTGGCCGAGTTTCTGGTTGGAGGTGCCAGACAACGACGAGTGCATCAAAACGGGAATACCGGCAAAACGGGCGTCGGTCTTGACCATGCGGGTGAGCATGTAGCCATCCATTTCCGGCATTTCCACATCGGTCAGGATCAACTGCAGATAATCGCGCACCGGTTTGCCCTGGATTTCCGCCGAACGGGCAATGCGCTGGAGTTCTTCCCAGGCGCGTCGGCCATTCAGCGCCGACTGGTGCCGCAAGCCCATGGCGTCCAGAGTCATTTCAATCTGGCGACGGGCCACCGCTGAATCATCGGCAAAGAACACGCGTTTTTGTGCGAACGTGTTATCGCGAATGACGGTTTCAGCATCAATGGATTGGTCGGTCTGCAGCGCTTCGGCCAGCACCTTTTCCACATCCAGCATCATGACCAGTTTGCCGCTTTCCAGTTCGGTTACGGCGGTGACGAGGCCACTCATCTGATGAGTCAGCATGTCTGGCGGCACGCGCATGGTGCTCCAGTCCAGTCGCAAGATGGTATCGACGGCTTCCACCAGGAAACCCTGGGTATGGCCGTTGTACTCGGATACGATCATGATTTCGGGGCGATTGGCGGTAACAATGCCGGCATACTTGGCCAGATCGATCACCGGCACCAATACGCCGCGCAAGCTGACCATGCCTTCTACGTTGGGCGGGGTTTCCGGCGCATGCGTGATTTCAGGCGTGCGCATGACTTCGCGGACCTTGAAAACGTTGATGCCGAAATGTTCGCGACGACCGGATCGCTGGTCTTCGCCGAGCGTAAACAGCAGAATTTCCAGCTTGTTTGTCCCGGCCAGCTTGGTGCGCGCGTCGATGCTTTTGAATAAGTCAGACACAGTGGACTCCAGGATAAAACAATCCTGCCAATAAATGTAAGTTATGTCGCATTGTGGTGTAAATCAATGCAGCATGCTGTGATAATAAGAGTGTAGCTGTTCTCCGTTATCGGTAAATGACTAAAAACCTTTAGGTTGCGAAAACGCATAACTAAAGTAGCCAATGCTTATGGCATTTATAATGGAAACGCCTGTATTCAACAAGGAGTGGCAGCAATGCCGGATGAAAGTGCCAGCATGAATCCACGCGATCTGGAAGAGGCTTTCTCATTATTTACTGCAGCGTCAAGGCAGTTGAGTGACGCTTATGCCGATTTGCAGCAGCAGGTTGAGTTTCTTACAACGCAACTTGAAATCGCCAACGGAAACCTGCGACGCGAACTGGAAGAGAAAGCTGCGTTATCTCGTAGATTAGCTCATCTTTTGGCTTGTCTACCCGCCGGTGTGGTTGAACTGGAAGCCGACGGCACCATCTTTGCATTAAATCCGGCCGCAACTGAATTGCTGGCCCCATTAACAGTGGGGGAAAACTGGCATCGCTTTTTAAGCGACAAGCTGCAATCCACGCCAGTGACCGATATCTGGGTTTATCCACGGGCACAAGGCGCATTGCGCTTGAGCATGGTGGAAAGTGATATGCCCGAGGAAGACCGGCGGATTTTGCTGGTGCACGATCTGACCGCGAGCTGGGCGCTGGAACAGGCATTAACACAACACAAACGGCTGGCTTCCATGGGTGAAATGGCGGCGGGTCTGGCTCACCAGCTGCGCACGCCGCTGGCCACCGCACTGTTGTATGCCGGCCATCTGTCGCGGGCGGAACTGGCCGAGGCAGATCGAATCAAATTTGGTGAAAAAACCACGGCACGATTACGACATCTTGAAACACTGATTCAGAACATGCTGCGTTTTGTGCGTGGCCAGGATATGTCGCTGGAACCGGTAGGACTGGTGGCAACCGTCACTGAAGCGGCTCAGACCTTGCAGCCGCAGATGGACATTCGGCACCTGCGGCTTTCGCTAAAACTGCCAGAGGATGAAATCCTGATTCTGGCAAATCGCAAGGAATTGCTTGGCGTAATTCTCAATCTCCTCGACAATGCAATGCTCGCATCTGTTGATGACAGTGAGATTGGTTTGTCGCTGGAACGCGTAGGCGACAACGCATTCTTGCGGGTTAGCGATGCTGGTTGTGGCATGTCAGCGCAAGTCCAGGCACGATTGTTCGAGCCGTTCTTTACTACCCGCAAAGAGGGTACCGGTTTGGGTCTGGCTATCGTGCGTAACCTGATCACTCACTGGCATGGCGATGTGGAAGTACGCTCGGCGTCCGGTGAGGGAAGTGTGTTTACGCTGCGGTTGCCAGCTCGCCGCGACCCAACTAATGTTTAAGTACGATGTTTGATAAAAAATAGCCTAAGCTGCTTACAGTTTTTATATCATCGCGCTGTTGTGTAACTTGCAAAAGGTTGAATATCTCATGACACCCACTGTTCAAATCGAAGGGGATGCAGGTCGAGTCATCCTCTCGGGACAGTTTGATTTCAGTGCCCATCGCGAATTTCGCCAGGTCTGTGAATCCTTGATTGCCAATACGGAAATCAAGGAAGTACTGGTGGATTTCCAGAATGTGAATTATCTGGATAGCTCTGCGTTGGGTATGTTGTTGTTATTGAAAGAAAAAATCGGCGCTGCCAGTAAAACAATGGCGCTGGTTAATTGCCGCGACACCGTGAAACAGGTTCTGGAGATCGCGTGTTTTGGCAAAATTTTCACAATCCGCTAAGCCTGCGGTCAGTCTGATATGAAAATCCTCGTTGTCGATGACACCGAGGCGGTTCTTTTGCTGATTTCCCGTTTTATCGAAGCGCTTGGGCACAAAGTGGTGCAAGCCCGGGATGGCAAAGAGGCGCTCGAACTATGGCGCCAGCATCAACCTGATCTGGTGCTGATGGACATGATGATGCCGGTCATGTCCGGCCCCGAAGCTGCCGTGGCCATCAAGGCCGAGGCGGGTGAATCGTGGGTTCCCATCGTCTTTGTCACCGGGGTGGGTGAAGAAAACCGGCTGGCCGACGCCATCGAGCGCGGCGCTGACGATTACATCAGCAAACCTGTCAATTTCCGCGTACTGGAAGCCAAACTCAAGGCTTTCCATCGCACGCTGGAACTCAATCGCAAAGTTCGCGAACAATCTGCCCGTCTGGCCAGCTATTACGACGCCGCCGAAGAAGAAAAGCGGGTTGTACGCCATCTGATGGATCAGATGGTCAATGCCGAACGCCTGTACGACCCCTTGCTCGATTACTGGTTGTCTCCGGCGGAAAGCCTTTCCGGCGATTTGATCGCCGCTGCGCGCACACCGGGGCAAGTACTCTATGTGTTGCTGGCCGACGGCATTGGTCATGGCCTGACGGCCGCGCTCAACGTGCTGCCACTGACTCAGCCGTTTTACAGCATGGCCGAGAAGGGCTATTCGCTGTCCGATATCCTGGTTGAAATGAACAACAAGGTGCGCCAGGTTTTGCCGGTGGGCCGCTTTGTTGCGACCGTGCTGATCGCCATTGATGAAGTGACCGGCTGCATCGAAGTCTGGAACGGCGGCATGCCCACGGTGCATATGCTGGACCGCGCGGGCAAGGTGGTGCACCAGTGGAAGTCCTCGCATTTGCCGTTGGGGATTGTGCCGACGCAAGACATGGAAACAACCACGTCGCGTTTTTTCTACAGTGCGCCGGGGACGGTACTGGCGTGTTCCGACGGCCTGACCGAAGCGCGGGCACCGGATGGCGAAGCCTTCAGCGAGCAGCGCTTGCTGCAATTGCTGCTGCAACATCCGGAAGGGGACCGTCTGGTGGCGTTGCAAGCCGCGTTGAATGCACACCTTAATGGCAGCCCGCATCATGACGATATCTCCATGGTGATGATGCGTTTTGGCGAGCGCATGCGCGAAGACCTGCCCCCGGCTGCGCTACAGACCGCTGAAACCCAGGCCACCATGGCGCTGGTCGGTAGCGGCGAGAGCATGTGGCATTACAGCCTCACCCTCGGCGCTGAAGAACTGCGGTACATCAACACGGTGCCTTTCATGATGTCTTTCGTGAACGAGATCAAAGCATTGCGACAGTTCCAGTCCGAAGTGTTTTTGATTCTGAGCGAGTTGTTTGTGAATGCGCTGGATCACGGTCTGCTCAATATGGACTCGCGCCTCAAGCGTGGTGAGCAGGGGATGGATCGTTACTTGCTGGAACGCGGATCGCGGCTGGCGGCACTCACGCAAGGTCATATCGGGATTGACCTGAATGGCTTGCGGATCAACGGCCGCGATGTGTTGCGTATCCGCATCAAGGATTCCGGCCCCGGTTTTGACTGGCCGCGCTTCAATTTGCCGAATGATGATCCGGCGCGCCTGCATGGTCGCGGCCTCATGCTGGTGCGCTCAATGTGCGCGTCTATCCAGTTTACTGGCAGCGGCAACGAAGTCATCGTGCATTACCTGCCAGGATTGACAGCAGGCTAGCGCCGGAGCGCGCATCTTCTGGCCAGATGTCATTTAATTGCAGGGCCAGCCCTTCTTTCATTAATTCGATAATGATATAAAGCGGCTCGCGTAAAGCGGCCCGTGCATCTTTGGTCGCAATCACCCATCACCTTTCAGGAGCTTGGCATGCCGCGGTCAGATCAGGGAGAAAAGCCAGCTTTGGTCAATGTCCCCAGTCATTCCGCCGACATTGTGCTGCCCCGCAAGGTACGTCTGCCGATTTCCTCGGCGCGAGTCATTGTGATCGGTGCTTCCACTGGCGGGACTGAGGCGCTCAAGGTGGTACTGGAAGGGCTGCCGCTGGACACGCCGCCCATATTGATTGCCCAGCATATGCCCGAAAGTTTTACCCAGTCGTTCTCGCAACGGCTGGACTCGATCTGCCGCATCCATGTCAAGCAGGCCGAAGATGGTGAGCGCCTGCAAATGGGCCATGCTTATATCGCGCCAGGACATTCGCACTTATTGTTGTCTGCCAGTGGCCCGGCCTGGACTTGTACCTTGTCGCAAGCGCCACCGGTAAACCGGCACCGTCCTTCGGTGGATGTGTTGTTTCGGTCTGCGGCCAATCTGGGTGGGGCCAATATAGTCGGGGTGATCCTCACCGGCATGGGGCGTGATGGAGCGTTGGGGATGAAAGAAATGCGGGATGCCGGCGCCAGCACCTTGGCGCAGGATGAAGCCAGTTGTGTGGTCTTTGGCATGCCCAAAGAAGCCATCATGGCGGGTGGCGTGCAAGAAGTTTTGCCGCTCAAGGATATTGCCGCGCGGATGCTGGCCCTGAGCCGCATGCCAGTGCGTAATTAATGAATTGAAGCAGCGCCTGGCCCGCAACAGCCAGGCAGCGTTTTGGGGAAACAATGGCATTGCCGGTTTTGATCGTCGAAGATGACGACGCGTTGCGAGAAGCGCTGGTGGATACGCTGGCGCTGGGCGGGCACGCCGTCATTACGGCGGCGGATGGCCAGGAGGCATTGAGTCTGCTGGAACGGCATCGTGTTGGGCTGGTGTTGTCTGACGTGCAGATGCAGCCCATGGATGGCGAGACGCTGTTGCTGGAGATCAAGCGCCGTTATGCCTGGGTACCGGTCATCCTGATGACCGCCTATGGTGTGGTCGAAAAAGCGGTCGCTGCCTTGCATGCGGGTGCGGCGCACTATCTGCCCAAACCATTTGAACCCGATGCCTTGTTACAGGAAGTGGCCCGCTATTTGTTGCCCGACGGCAGTGACGAGCATGTAATCGCCGAAGACCCGGCCATGCGCGCCTTGCTGGATGTGGCGCGACGGGTTGCGCAATCCGACGCTTCGGTATTGATTACCGGTGAATCGGGGACGGGTAAAGAAGTGCTAGCCCGGTTCATTCATCGTTCCAGCCCACGCGCCGCCAAGCCGTTTGTGGCAATCAACTGCGCGGCGATTCCCGAGCAGTTACTTGAATCCACGTTGTTCGGTCACGAGCGCGGTGCATTTACCGGGGCAGCTTTGCAGCACATTGGCAAATTTGAACAAGCCGATGGCGGCACCTTGCTGCTGGATGAAATCACCGAAATGCCGCTGTCACTGCAAGCCAAGCTGCTGCGGGTGCTGCAGGAGCGCGAGGTGGAGCGGGTAGGTGGCAGCAAGCCGCTCAAGGTTGATCTACGGGTGCTGGCAACCTCTAACCGTGATTTGCCCGAGGCAGTGGCCAATGGACATTTTCGCGAGGATCTCTACTACCGTCTGAATGTGTTCCCGCTGGAGTTGCCCGCATTGCGTGAGCGTCCGGATGATGTAGTGCCATTGGCCCGAGCCATGTTATCGCGGCACGCAGCGCGCATGAACCGGCGCGCACCCGCATTGACGCCCGACGCGGTGACTCGCCTGACCCATCACAGTTGGGACGGCAATATCCGTGAACTGGACAACGTCATGCAGCGGGCGCTGATTCTGGCGCCGGGCGATGTGGTGGAACTTGCCCATCTATATCTGCCGCAACGCCCCGGGATGGTGGCGGGCGGGACGGTTCCGATTGCCGAAAAAACGGTGACGCCAAGCGCGCCACCAGTTGTGCATACCGACTTGAAAGCGCTGGAAAAACAACACATTCTGGACGCATTGAAAGCGGTTGGTGGCGTACGCAAACTGGCGGCGGAACGGCTGGGAATGAGCGAACGCACGCTGCGCTATAAATTGCAGCAATATCGTGAGGAAGAAGGCGGGCTGCAGGAGTGATTCGGCACGCCGTCGGGCTACGATAAACGGTTCAGGATGTTGTCATGAATGTGCGGTCTGCATGATTCGCTTGCCGCACTGGTGTAGCGCCCCCTACAATCTGGGGATACTGCGTCTTTTTATGTCTTGTTGACATCCACATTTGATTCATTCGCGGGAAACGGACTTTTTCAAGCATGAATAGCGTGCAAGGCATCGATCAACTTCTGGGCGAACTTAAAGCCATGTCCTCGCTGGCAGCGGGGCAGCCTGCTGCGCCGGCCGCAACGGGCACTGGTGCGTCCGATTTTGCCGGCATGCTCAAATCCTCGATTGATCAAGTCAGCCAGGTACAAAACAGCGCTGAAGCACAACAAACCGCTTTTCAGTCTGGAGACCCGCAAACTGACCTGCAAGACGTGATGGTTTCGCTGCAAAAGGCGAGCCTGTCGTTTCAAACCATGGTGCAGGTGCGCAATAAACTGGTCAGCGCGTACCAGGAAATCATGAATCTCCAGGTCTGATGAGATCTGGCGACATAACCGGGCACTGACAAGTTTGTTATGGCGGAAGCGGACGTAGCAGTTGAGGGCGGGCGTGCACAGGGTAGTGCCCTGGACAATGCACGCAGGCGCTTTGTCGATCTCCCTGGTTCACGCAAGGCCATGTTTATGGTCGGACTGGCTGCGCTTATTGCGGTGCTGGTGGGCGTAGCGTTGTGGAGCCGTGAACCCGATTACCGCATCCTCTATACCAATATCCCCGATAAAGACGGCGGCGAAATTCTGCAGTCGCTGCAACAACTCAATATCCCGTACAAGCTTGAACAAAGCGGCACGATTTCGGTTCCGGCCAATCGTGTTTACGACGTGCGCCTGCAATTGGCGGCAAAGGGCCTGCCCAAATCCGGAGAAGTTGGTTTTGAATTGATGGACAACCAGAAATTCGGGGTGTCGCAATTCGCCGAACAGGTCAATTACCAGCGCGCGGTTGAAGGCGAGCTGGCTCGTTCCATTGAAACCATCCAGTCGGTTGATAAAGCGCGGGTGCATCTGGCCATGCCGCGCCAGACGGTATTTCTGCGCGATCAACAAAAACCCACTGCATCAGTCATGCTGACGCTGCGCCCGGGCCGTACGCTCGATAGCGGGCAAGTGGCGGGCGTAGTGCATCTGGTGTCGTCCAGCGTGCCTGAACTCACCGTTGCCAACGTCAGCGTGGTGGATCAGGACGGCAATCTGCTGTCGCAAAACAGTTCGGCCAACCATGCCAATCTGGATGCGCGCCAGTTGGTGTATGTGCAGCAGATCGAAAAAGGCTATGTCGATCGGGTACAGGCCATTCTGGAGCCGCTGGTCGGCAAGGAAAACGTGCACGCCGAAGTGACCGCGCAAGTGGACTTTGCCGAGGTCGAACAGACCTCCGAAACCTTCAAGCCCAACACCGCGTCGGATACTGCATCTATCCGCAGCCAGCAGACCAGTAGTCAGGAAGGTAAAAACGATACCGGTGGCGCTGCTGGCGTGCCTGGTGCGTTGTCCAACCAGCCTCCAGGCGCTGCAGCGGCCCCGATCACCGTAGCTACCGCGTCTGGTGCTGCGGCTGCCTCGCCAAGCGGTTCGACCAGCTCGCACAAGGAGTCGACTACCAATTACGAAGTCGACAAAACCGTGCAGCACGTGAAGCAACCCATTGGCACGGTCAAGCGCTTGTCGGCGGCGGTGGTCATCAATTACAAGCCCGTGCAGGATAAAGACGGCAAATCCAGCTGGGCGCCGTACTCGCCGCAGGAAATGGCGCAGATCAACAATCTGGTGCAAGAGTCCATTGGTTACAACAAAGATCGGGGCGACTCCATCAATGTGGTCAACGCGACCTTTGCCGGCGCGCCGTTGCCAGAAGCTGAGCAGTCGATGCAGGAACAGGCCGTTTCGTTTATCAAGGCCAATCTGGCAAACCTGATCAAGCTGGGTCTGATTGCACTGGTGGTGCTCTATCTGCTGATCTTTGTGGTGCGTCCGTTGATGCGCGATTTGTCCAAAGCGCGCGAGGAACCCAAGTCGATCGAACTTGATCTGGGCGATTCGACCGGTCTGACCGAAGAAGCCGCCAGCGCCCGTGACGAAGAAGAGCAAGATGCCATGGCACGACTGGCCGCGCAGGCCGATGTGCTCAGTCAGGCGCGTGAACTGGCCAAGAATGATCCACGCATGGTTGCGACCATTCTGCGTGAATGGATGTCCAAAGAAGAAGAGTCGGCCAATCCGAACAAGATCGGCTAGGCGTTTCTCGCTGGCAATGGCTTGAGGTCGAACGGCAATGCGTAATTCTGTTTGCTGCTAATTACCTCGGCAGATTCTGGTTTTCTGTTTTTTCTCATTGATTGTGTTTGTACTACCTCACCTCGGGAGCACTCGTTATGGCCGCCACATTGAATGAAGAAGGCGTACGTAAAGCGGCCATCTTGTTGATGACGCTGGGCGAAGATGCTGCGGTTGAGGTGTTTCGCTACCTGGGTCCGAAAGAAGTCCAGAAGCTGGGCTTCACCATGGCCGGCATGGATAACGTCAAGCGCGAAGAGGTTGAAGGCGTGCTGGGCGACTTTATGTCGTCATCGCAAAATCGCGCCAATCTGGGCGCGGCCGACGAATATATCCGCTCGGTGCTGACCAAGGCGCTGGGCTCGGACAAGGCCGCCAATCTGCTGGATCGTATCTTGCAGGGCAACGACAACAACGGCATTGAGTCCCTCAAATGGATGGATTCTGCCGCTGTGGCCGAGCTCATTAAAAACGAGCACCCGCAGATTATCGCCACGATTCTGGTTCACCTCGAACCCGATCAGGCTTCTGAAATTCTCTCGCATTTTGTTGAACGTAACCGCAATGACGTGCTGCTGCGCATTGCCACGCTGGAAGGCGTGCAGCCCGCCGCGCTCAAAGAACTGAACGATGTGCTAACCCAGTTGCTATCCGGGTCGGACAAGATCAAAAAAAGCGCGATGGGTGGCGTGCAGATGGCGGCAGACATCCTCAACTTTATGGGCGGCGTGGTCGAGGCTTCGGCCATTACCAGCGTGCGCGAATACGACCCAGAACTGGCTCAGCGCATCCAGGACAAGATGTTCACCTTCGACAATGTGCTGGACATCGACGACCGCGGCATTCAGTTACTGTTGCGTGAAATCCAGTCCGATTCGCTGGTCATTGCCCTCAAAGGCACCAGCCCGCAATTGCGCGACAAAATCTTCAAGAACATGTCGCAGCGCGCTGCCGAAATGCTGCGTGATGACCTGGAGGCCAAAGGGCCGGTCAAGTTGTCGGAAGTCGAATCCGAACAGAAAGAAATTCTCAAAATTGTACGCCGCTTGGCTGACGAAGGGCAGATCGTGCTCTCCGGCAAGGGCGAAGAAGGCGTCGTTGAATAAGCGGCGCAAAACTTATGGCTAATTCAATGCGTCGCGTCATCCCCCGCGAAGAACTCACCGCGTGGGAGCGTTGGGAACTCGGCACGATCGACGATCCGTCCCCGGTGCGCGTGCGTCCCGGCCAAGCGCCGATCCCGGCTGCGGCTGCTCCAGTGCCTGAGGCCGCGTCCGCAACGGTCGCCAGTCCTGCCGAGACTGCCGCGCCAGTCACCGCTGAGCCAGAAGCCGCGCACGCGCCTGCGCCCGGCGTGCCACTGCCCACCGCAGAAGAACTCGAAGCAATCCACCAGCAGGCCCAGCAAGAAGGCTTTGATACCGGCCATGCAATTGGCCTGGAAGCCGGGCGGGCCGAGGCGGCGGATGAAGTCGCACGGCTCAAGGCGTTGCTGGAGCAACTGGAAAATTTCTCTTCCAATGCGCAGGCTGAGCTAGCCGAATCGGTACTCGATCTGGCACTGGTGGTGGCGCGTGAAGTGGCCCGGGTCGAAATCGCCGCAGATCGGCAGCGCGTATTGCCGGTGATTCGCGAACTGATCGACTCCATGCCAGCGGCGCGGGCGCCAGCACGCATCCTTGCGCATCCCGACGACATTGCGGCAATCAACTCCATGATGGGGGTCGAATTGCCTTCCGAAATCTGGCGAGTGGTCGCTGATCCCAATCAAACCCCCGGCGGCTGCCGGATTGAAACGCCTATTTCGCGGGCTGATCTCTCGCTGACTGCTCGCTGGGCAGCGCAACTGCGGGTGCTGAAACGCGATGCTCGCCCGGATCTGGCCTGGCACGCCGAGGTGCCAGCGGCCGAAGAGGCGCTGTCGCCCGCAGCGCTGGATGCACTTTCGCTTGATCTGGACGTACCGGCCGATGACGAACCCGTTTGAGGCTTGCAAGCTCTATCTCCAAGAGTGTGCCGTTGCCAGCAAACATATCCGGCCCTGGTTGCCGCGCGGCAAGCTGGTGCGTGTCTCTGGTCTGGTGCTGGAAGCCACGGGGCTGCGTTTGCCGATTGGTGCCTCTTGCGAGGTGATGACTCCAGGCAATCTGGCAGTGGAAGCCGTCGTGGTCGGCTTTCAGGAAGACCGGTTGTTTCTGATGCCGGTGGCCGAGTTGTATGGCGTAGAGCCGGGCGCAGAAGTCGTACCGCACGAAGATATCGCGGCGTGGGTGCCGGAGTATGGCAAGCCGCGCCCGCCGCAACGGCGTATCGAAGATCATGGTCGTCAGGTGCCGGTCGGCTGGGGTTTGCTCGGGCGCATTATTGATGCGCTGGGGCGGCCGCTGGATGGCAAAGGCCGATTGGAGAGTGACGACTGGATGCCATTGTTCTCGCGCCCGTTCAATCCGATGTATCGCGAGCCGGTGCGTGAGGTTATGGACGTCGGTGTGCGCGCCATCAACGCGTTGCTCACCGTCGGGCGCGGGCAACGGCTGGGGCTGTTTGCCGGTTCCGGTGTCGGTAAATCCGTTTTGCTGGGGATGATGGCCCGCTATACCACCGCCGACGTAGTGGTTGTGGGACTGATCGGCGAGCGTGGTCGCGAGGTCAAGGATTTCATCGAGAACATCCTGGGCGAATCCGGCTTGCAACGCTCGGTCGTGGTTGCCGCGCCAGCAGACACGCCGCCCTTGTTGCGACTATACGGTGCCGCATATGCGACCAGCATTGCCGAGTATTTCCGCAACGAAGGCAAGAATGTCTTGCTGATCATGGATTCGCTGACGCGTTATGCCATGGCGCAGCGTGAAATCGCCCTGGCCGTCGGTGAGCCGCCGGCGACCAAGGGTTATCCGGCCTCCGTGTTTGCGCGTTTGCCACAACTGGTTGAACGGGCCGGTAACGGGCGTGAGGGCGGCGGATCCATCACCGCGTTTTATACCGTGCTGTCGGAAGGCGATGACCAGCAAGACCCGATTGCCGATAACGCCCGCGCCATTCTGGATGGCCACTTTGTGTTGTCGCGCAGCCTGGCGGAAACCGGTCACTATCCGGCCATTGATATCGAAGCCTCAATCAGCCGGGTCATGACCGATATTGTGTCGCCGCAAGAATTTGAACTGGTGCGCCGCTTCAAACATTTGTGGTCACGCTACCAGCGCAGCCGAGACTTGTTGAGTGTGGGCGCCTACGTGCAAGGCAGCGATCCAACGCTGGATGATGCCATTCGTCGCTTTCCGTCGTTTGAGCATTTCTTGCAGCAAGCCATTGAAGAACGCGAGGGTTACGCGGGTTCGCGGGCCAAACTGGGTGAATTGTTTGGCGTGTTTCCTGGCTGATATCCGCTAGTATTCCATTAGCATTCCCAACTGCATGAATGCGCCGAGTCCGTCCGACCTGCACGCCTGATAACAAGGTTTTAGAAGTGGCACAGTTCCGGTTTGCCCTATTGTTGACGCTCAGTCGCGACCAGCGCGAGGATGCCGCGCGCATCATGCAAAGCGCAGCGGCCAAGGCCGAGATGGCGCGGCAAAAGCTGGTGCAGGTAAATGGCTATCGCGATGAATACCGAGCCCGGCTGACGCAGAGCGGGCAGGGCGGCATGACCGTGACCCAGTGGCGCGACTATCAGGTTTTCCTGGCGCGACTGGATGAAGCGGCTACCCAGCAGCAGGGCGAGGTCGAGCGCCTGCAGCGTGACTATGATCGCCACAAAGCGGCCTGGCAGGAATGCGAGAAAAAGGTCAAAGCCTTCGAAAAGCTGGAAGACCGGCACAATGTGGACGAGATCAAACGCGAATCGCGGCAGGAACAAAAGCTGGTCGATGAGTTCAACAGTCGCCCCAAAACCAACAAAGGTTTCTAGCCGGCCACTCTGTTGGCTATGCTGGTTCTCACAGACCACTTCCTGACCTGCACCATGCCTCAATCCGACCTGCTCGAAGCGCTTAAAGCCCTGGAAATGGCCTTGCACCAGCCCGACGTGCGCCACGATTCGTCGCAGGTCGCTGCCTTGCTGCACGACAACTTCATGGAGTTTGGTCGCTCCGGTGCGATTTACCATAAGCCCGACATCCTGACCGTATTGGCCGAAGAAGCGCCGGTCCGGCTTTATTCGCAAGATTACGCGCTCAAATTACTGGCAGATGGTCTGGCCTTGCTGACATATCGTTCGGCGCAGTGGGCTGCAGCAGGTGAGCAACTGGAGCGCCACAGTCTGCGCAGTTCAATCTGGCGCCGTACTGCCGGGCAATGGCAGATGGTGTTTCATCAAGGCACGCCAACCGAGCCGTTTGCCCCAACAACCGGCGCGTGAGTCAGTGTCATAAAGTGTGTAGATCATTCGCGCCGCCAACGACCTGCCTTCGCCATCTCATGATCGAACCACTCATCACTGCAGATCTCGATGACGCTTTGCGCGTCAGCCATGCCGCAATCCTCGGCACGCAAACGCTTACCGCCGAAGAATGGGCCGAACTTGCTGAGCATATCGCGCAGAATTTCGCGCTCGGGCTGGCTGACCCTGATGCTCATTTGGCGCTGAAGTCGGTACGGCAGGGAAAGCTGGCGGGCGTGATTCTGGTCAAGCAATTCTGGAATCTGGCCGTGCTGTATGTTGATCCGCAATGGCATGGGCAGGGTGTGGGCAGCGAGTTGTTGCTGCACGCTCTGGCTCCGTGTGCCGACCAATCGCCACGTGGCCACATCCGTACCAACTCTTCCAGTACTGCCGTCGGTTTTTATACCCGACATGGTTTTACCGATTTCGCGGTCGAGTTTGCACCACCTTATGGCTGCGTGCCGCTGATTTATCACTTCGACTAAGCACTCAATTGGGCGACGTGGCGCGTTCGCGTTTTTGCAACCGGGATGAACAACACGACGTACGTACTGGCCGGTTTCCATGCAGTGCTGGTAAATTGAAAGCTGATCTGCCAAATTTGGCTTTAATTGACATAGTTGGTAAGCATGCTGGTGCTTATTTAATCCCCGTGCTGCTCAGGGCCAAGCAATGATTCACAAAATAGCCATAGAGCAACTTACAACGGGCATGTTTATTCATGATTTGAACCTGGCATGGTTTGATCACCCGTTTGTACGCAACCAGTTCATGCTGGATGACCCCAAGGATCTGCAACGGATTCGCGACACCGGGGTGAAAGAGCTTTATATCGATTCCAGTCGTGGTGCCGATGTGGCGCAGGCGCCTACGCTGGAAGAGGTGCAGGCTGAAACCGAAGCGACACTGCTGCAAGCTTTGGCGGAGCCCACCAAGCCCGCTCCCGTCGCGGTTAAAGACGAAATCCGTCGTGCCAACAATATCCACAAGCAAGCCAGCAGAGCCGTTCGCAAGGTCATGCAGGACGTGCGGCTGGGCCGCATGGTCGAGATTGCGCAAGTCGAAGATGTGGTTGAGGCCATTACCGGTTCGATCGAACGCAACCCCAGTGCCATGCTCGGATTGCTGTGCATTCGGGACAAGAACGAATACACCTTTCTGCACAGTGTGGCGGTGGGCACGCTGATGATCGCGTTTGCCAAAAGCATGGGGCTGGATGCAGAAACCGTGCGTAAAGCGGGCATGGCTGGCCTGTTGCATGACGTGGGCAAAATGCGGATTCCCGATCATATTCTGGACAAGCCCGGCCGCCTGACCGACGAAGAGTTCACCATCATCAAAGGCCATCCGCAGCAAGGATGGGAAGTACTGCGGCAGCTGGAAGGGATTGACCCGGAAGCGCTGGACGTAACGCTGCATCATCATGAGCGCATGGATGGCTCTGGTTATCCGCATCACCGCAAAGGTGACGAGATCAGCCTGTTGACGCGCATGGCTTCCATTGTGGATGTCTACGACGCGGTGACCTCCGACCGCTGTTATCACAAAGGTCTGCCAGCTTCACAGGTGCTGCGCAAGCTGTGGGAGTGGAGCCCGAGTCATTTTGATCCGGAACTGGTACAGCTGTTTATCCGGACGGTAGGGATTTATCCAGTGGGTTCACTGGTGAAGCTGGAGTCCCAGCGCCTGGCGGTGGTGATTGAAGCCAACAACGCAACGCCGCTGCAGCCGCGTCTCAAAGTGGTGTACTCGCTCAAGCACAATCGTCCCGTGCCATCGCAGGAAATCAATATGGCTATTCCGGTGCAGCGCGGCAAAGACCGGATTGTCGGGGTGGAAGCGGCAGAGCACTACGGCATTGATATCTCGCGTTTTCTGGTTACCCATTGAACTGACCGCAATCAATTAACGTTTGTTTGGGGGAGGCCCGCCAATCGCGGTAGTGTTGAAAGAAAACCCGCTCCACGAATCAGCTTGTAAGCATAATTCGTACTGTTCGCTTATGATCAAAGGGCACTCTGCCCAAAAGGACTGCTGCCATGTTTTTGCGTACCGTACGAGGCAAGATTCTGGTGTGCTATCTCGTTGCCGCCAGTCTGGTGGCAGCGGCCGCGTTTGTCGGTATCGCTGGCATGCAATCGAGCGTGCGGCGCTATGAAACCGAGGTCAAACAACTGCAAGATGCCCAGGTGCAGGTACTGAGCATGCAGGTGGTTTTCAAAATTCAGGTGCAGGAATGGAAAGACACGCTGCTACGCGGTCATGATGCCGCAAAGCTGGAACAGCACTGGGGCGCTTTTCAAAAGCAGGAAGCTGCGGTGCAGGAGTCTGCTGACCACTTGCAGCAAACTTTGCCGCCTGGCGAAAGTGCCGATCTGGTTCGCCAGTTTCGTGATGCCCACAAAGAACTGGGCCAAGGCTACCGTCGCGGGCTAGAGGCTTTTCGCAGTGCCGGATTTGTGCCCGCCGCTGGCGATGCCGCAGTTGCGGGTATCGACCGCCCGCCGACCACGTTGTTGACCAAAGCCGTCGCCAGCATTGGTGACGAGTCGACCCGCATCCAGGCGCAAGCGCATGCACTGGCGGAGCGCCAGTTTCTGCTGAGCATGATCGGCATGGTGGTGGCAGTTGTTGCGGGCTTAAGCGGTTTTTACTGGCTGACCACGCGTACGGTGACCGGCCCCTTGTCTGAGGTGGCGTCCAAGGTTCAGAACATTACCGACAACAGCGACTTCACTTCGCGGATTGCGGTCACTTCAAATGATGAGATTGGCGCTTTGGGTGGCGCGCTGAATACCTGTCTGGCGCACGTCCAGACCGCGTTACAACGCATGCATGCGGTTTCCGGCGAGTTGTCTGCCAGCGCTGGTGCGCTGGATGGCGCGTCGCGACAACTGGCGCAAAGCACTGAGCTGCAGAACCAGAATACCGGCAGCATCGCGGCGGCCGTCGAGCAAATCGCCGTGAGCTTGTCGCATACCTCTACCGAGGCCCATGAGGCACACGCGTTGTCGCAAGATGCTGGCGACAAGAGCGGCCAAAGTGCCCACGAGTTCGAACGCACCGAAAACAGCATCACCACGATTGCCACGTTGGTCGAAGAGGCCGCACGCGATGTGGATCAGCTGGGTAAGGATTCAAGCGAAATCTCTGGTGTGCTGGATGTGATCAAAGCCTTGGCATCGCAAACCAACTTGCTGGCGCTGAATGCCGCCATCGAGGCTGCGCGGGCCGGTGAGCAAGGGCGTGGTTTTGCCGTCGTGGCGGATGAAGTACGCAAGCTGGCCGAGCATACGTCGCAATCAACCAACCAGATTCAATCCACCATCCAGCATATTCAGGACAGCGTGGGTCGTGTGGTGACCCAGATGGAACTGGTGGTGAACCGGGTAGACGATTGCCGCAGTCAGGCTAGTGCGGCGGGCGGCGTGGTGCGCAAGCTGCATGAGGCCAGCGACCGCATTGTGGCGGCGATGGGCGAGGTGGCGTTGGCCGTGCGTGAGCAAAGCCTGGCCAACGAGTCTATCTCCCGCAATGTGGAGTTGCTGGCGCAGAGCAGCGAACACAACGGTGCCGCGACGCGCACCGCTGCGGATCAGGCCACCAACGTCAGTGGCCTGGCCAGACAGATGAAAGAGATCGTCGCCGGTTTTCGCATTTAGCGGCTGAAGTCAGGGGCGTTCGTAGCCCAGATACACACCGGGCACTGCGGACAGCCCTTGTTTGACTTGCTCGGTGAATTCATCGCCCAATACTTCGTCGGCACCGGCTTCCAGCGCATCCAGCGCGCGGGTGACGATGGCTTCGGGCGAGCTTTTGGGCGCATCAAGCCCTCGCGTCAGATCGGTATCGACAAAGCCCATATGCAAACCCAGCACTTGCGTGTTTTGCTCACGCAATTGGTGACGCAGCCCATTGGTCAGACTCCACGCCGCCGATTTGCTGGCGCTGTAACCGGTCATCATGGGCGAACTGATCCACGACACCACCGACAGCACATTGAGGATTGCGCCGCCGCCATTGGCACCGAGCGTGCCGGCAAAGGCCTGACTCAAACGCAGTGGCCCAAAGTAATTGGTTTCCATCTGCGCGCGAGCCTGCTCCAGGCTGTTTTCCTCCAGAAAACCTCCCATTAAAGCGATCCCGGCGTTGTTGATCAGCACCGTTACGTCGCCCAAGGTTCGGGCCGCCGTCGCGACGTCATCGGCATTGGTGACGTCCAGCTTTACCGCCTGCACGCCGGGTAGCGTAATGCTGGCCGGGTCGCGCGCGGCGGCATAGACCTTGCGCGCACCGCGAGCCAATGCCTCGCGCGCAAAGGCCAGACCAAGGCCGCGATTGGCGCCGGTAACCAGAACAACAGCGTTTTTGAGTTCCATGTGATTCTCCAGAAGTAACTGCGTTAATGACGCCATAACGGCGTTGAATTCATAAAATATGACGATCATCATATTTGTGGTTAAAAACAAACGCCGACTTAGGCGTTGCTGCAAAAAACCGGTCATACAATTGCGGGCTACCCGCGGGTGTTACTGATGCGACTAATACAGCGTCAGGCAGTCGCAGCGACTGGCTCAGGTTGGTCATATTGCTGAATCAAGGCTCGTCGACTGGTTTCCAGAATCGCTTTGCCCTGGTTTTTGTCGCTCATGGCCCTAGCCAGTTGCAGCGACCCAACCAGCGTGCTGACGATGACCACTGCGTTCTCGGGTGCCACCATTGCCGGCAAAACACGCTGCACCAGCGTAATCAGGCTTTGTATACGGGCGCAGGATGCTTCCCGTACCTCGGGCGACTGCCGCGACATTTCCGAACTCAGTGCGGCAACGACACAGCCACATTCCTGGCCAGTCAGATGGTCCTCAGACAAATATCCTTCAATTAACGCCCGCAACGGGCTCACGCCGTGCGCTTTGCCGTCGGCAAACATCTGCGCAAAAAGAGCGGCGCCTTCCTGGGTCACATATTCGAGCGCCTCGACCAGCAGGGCATTGCGGGAAGGGAAGTGCGCATAAAAGCCGCCATGGGTGAGCCCGGCTTCTTGCATGATGTCGGCCACGCCCACACCGTCATAACCCGCACGACGAATCGCCCGCGCCGTAACCGCAACGATGCGCTCGTGGCTTATCTCTTTACGGCTCGGTTTGTGATCCATGATGGGCTTGGGTTCGTAATTAAATATGATGATCGTCATATTTATCGAAAAACCAAAATGGGTCAACCCGTATCCTGATGAACGGAACACGCCGCACCGCCGATGCAGTCTGCGGTGGGCTCGCGCATATCCATGAATCGGCCGGTGTTTTCCAAGCGTTGGGGATTGTTGCGCCAAAAGTCTAAGGCGACGCACCGCTTTTCGCTCACCAGCAATAACGGGCAGAATGGCGCGGCGCTGGGTCATTAGAACGCAGCCGTCTACTGGATGAGAAAACGATGAAACTTCTTTGCCTGGCCGCCTTGTTGAGCGCTTGTCTCGGGTTTTCCGCTTACGCCCAGCCCGATCAAAAAACCGCCGTACCGGTGCAATGCAAAACCACCAAAGGGGATATGACCATTGTGGTCCAACCCGCCTGGTCGCCCTTGGGTGCTGCGCGTTTTCTGCAAATGGTGGATGCGGGTTTCTTTAAAGACGTGCCGCTGTTTCGCTGCGTCAATAACTTCATCTGCCAGTTCGGTGCAGTCCCGCCCCGTGGTGACGCCAAGGCCTGGAGCACGATTGCGGACGACCCCAAGCAGCCCGCCTTGCGTAACTTCAAGCGGGGATACCTGAGTTTTGCTGGCAATGGAGCCAATTCGCGTGCCACCCACATGTTTATTACCCTGGGTGACAAAATTGATGCCTTGGGCATCATGCCGTGGGAAACCCCGTTTGCCTACATTGAGCCGACATCGCTGCAGAAGACCGTCGCACAACTCAACACCAGCTACGGCGACATGCCGCCTTGGGGTGCAGGCCCCGATCCGCAAAAAATCACCGCCCCCGATGGTGCCGCCTATCTCGCGCACAACTTCCCGCAGCTTGATTACATCACCTCTTGCAGCTACAAACACTAGCTTGGGCGCCAAGCCAATGCTGTTTGACCAAGATCGGATGCCGGGCACTTGCCGGCAGCCAAAGGGCAGGGGAGCAGGTCATGAATCCGCAAAAGGTTGATCGAGATCGCGTGGTCGCGTTGACAGACCTGCCCAATATCGGCCCGGCCAGCGCCAAAGACCTGCGGCTTTTGGGCATAGAGCAACCGGCACAGTTGGCCGGGCGGTGTCCTTATGCCATGTATGCGGCGCTCTGCGACCAGACCGGGGTGCAGCACGATCCGTGCGTGATTGATGTCTTTATCTCGGTAACCCGTTTCATGGCTGGCGAGGCAGCGCAACCGTGGTGGGCCTACACCGAGGAACGCAAGCACACGCTTGAGCAACGACCAAACCAGCCAACACTCAACGACCTGTCTGCCATCAACCTTTAGCAGGAGCACCGCCATGTGGAGCCACGCCGAAAGCATCGTCACCACCGCAACCCCGGCGCAGATATGGGCGTTGTTTTCTGACGTACCGGGCTGGAAAAACTGGAACGCGGGAATCGCCCATATTGAAATCCACGGCCCATTTGTGGCGGGAACCACGTTTACCATGCAGCCGCCGGGCGAAGATGCATTCACCAGTACTTTGCTGACGGTAGCGCCAAACGAAGGCTTCACCGACGAAACCGTGATCGATGACACCCGGGTAGTGGTCAATCACCAGATCAAGCTATTGGGTGAGGGCAAAACCCAAGTTACCTACAGCACCGAAATCACCGGCCCCAACGCCGCAGAGTTTGGCCCGATGGTGACGGGAGATTTCCCGCAGGTGCTGGCGGCGCTGAAGCGCTTGGCGGAGCTTCGGTCATGATTGAGTTGGTTGTTGCTGCGGCATCCGCACAATGCGGGGCGAGGTTACGGAAGTAGTCGCCCCTTTGGCGCGCCGAAACGCAGAAAGCCTGAAAACAATAAAGCCCTGAATAATCAGGGCTTTATTGTTGAATCTGGCGGAGGCTGTGAGATTCGAACTCACGGAGGACTCGCATCCTCGGCAGTTTTCAAGTCTGTGTAGATGTAGAGCGTTTTCAAATGTTTACCGCAATTTTGTCTCCGCTAGAGGGGTCTTGGGTATGCTAAAAAATCATTTAAAAACAGAAGACGTTAACGCCGTTGCGGAGACATTTTGCGGAAATCAATATAGGCAGTTCGTCGGCCGAAGTGGACGTTCTCAGCATCTCGATGAAATGTCTGTTACCAGTTACAGATCAGCCGTTCCTCTGGGGTTGAGGAAGCGAGAGCGGCAGGGTGATTCGGGATTTCCTGTGGGATGGTTGGCAAAGACCTAATAAAGGCTTAGACGGTACGATTACACGAATGGTTTAATGTACCGATATATGGGGGCATGTACATTAACTGTTAGGGGGCAGAAGTGTTTGCTTGGATCGAACAGGGGTGTGAGCAAAGTCGACAAGGTGTTTTGTCCGGCATGTGTTCGCCCGAGGCAGCCAAACGCCAAGGCGTAGAATCGATGCCTCCTACTTGCGTCGCAACTTCAATCGACGCGCAAGCGGCTCTACATCACTGTGATGTGTGTGGGTCTTGGTGGGAGTTCAACGCACGTGAAGCCCACACGATTTCCGAGAATGAAGCCCGCTCAATGTTTGCGGCATATTTCGCCAATGCATCTTAGCTATTTGCTCCCTACCACTTCACTCCACCGGGATCGGCTAACGCCGGCCCGTTGCCTCAAACTTTAGGGTGCACGGCCATGACCTGTGATAAGTGCATAAGTTTGATTTCCGGAACGCGAATCAAGATACCTAAAGATTTAGAACGAGCGATCACTAAAGCTGATGATGCAGTAAAACGAGGGGTGCTCAAGTACGAAGGAGCAGGCGTATTTGGTGATCCGTTTGTTAGGCTTTCGAGGGGCGGAGACTGGAGTGATTTTGTTAGCAATTACTTTTCGTGCCAAACGTGCGGGCAGTTGTTTCACCTGCACGCTGAAACCTATCACGGTAGTGGTGGAGCCTTTGAGAAAGTTGATCTAATCACAGAGCCACTGCAGGGTGATTCCTATGTACCCTTAACTTGATGTCCATAAAACAGGCAGCAGCCCAGACGTTGGAGACCTGATCGCTGATTGACTCAAACATTTGGTTGCAAGAGAGCCCTTATGACTTTCAGAGTTGAACGTGACGAGTCGCCACGCGAGTCGTTCGGCCATTACAAGTACCGTATCTTTCGCGACAATGTGTTAGTTGCCAACTACTGGCATGACTATCGCGGAGATGAGCACGGCATCGATTTTGTAAATGGACCCAGCGAAATCTGGCCGGTAGGTCGCATGATCGAATTTCTTGAGGGTGGCGGTCCTCATCCAACCATACTCTCCAAGCGAGCCGAGGCTTACCTTAAAGCCAAGACCGTCTAAATGGCATAGCGCGGTCAAGGGCATGGCATTAGGCACATAGCGTGGCTGGTATCCGACCGTTAGCTGTCCTCGCCCGGTTCAACGGTGACCGTTCGCTCAGGCCGGAATTCGGCCGAAGCGGAAGTTGGCACCCACTACCGTCAATGGCAGCTGCCGACCCGAAGCGGTCACTCCTCTCGCTGGCCTCTGGCCGGCACCATCTCAAAATGTCCATCGTCTGGACAAAGTCGACGCAACGGTTTTCAGCGAAGGAAAGGTATTCATCTGAAGCATTGAACCTCGCCGTCACACTCGTGACGGCGATGCAAATCATCCGAATGATTCTGATTCAAGCGGCCACGTTGCCCCGGGACAGATGGATGGCAGTTCAGTTAAAAACTGGGCTACTTAAACATGCCGATAGACCTGAATGACCGCTTTTAGCCGCTGGTGACTGTATTCCTCGCGAGCAGGATCGAATCCATTGCTCAGTTTGGCTTGATCAGATCCTTGAAGATCAATTGACCCCAGCTATTGCCCCGCGCTTGCACAAGTAGCCCACCTGCCGAAAGCCCTCCCAGGTTGATTGGTGCGAAGCCGAGGGTTTCTGCAAGCGAACCGATTTCCTCTGCGGCAGTGTCATCGTCGCTGGCTAAAAAGACGACTCTTCGGCCACCCTGCACCGTCGGATCCTGTTCAAGGACATTTGAGCCCAAATGGTTGAAGCCCTTGACCAATCTTGCACCCGTAAACGCCTGAGCGATGGCCTTTGACGATGGCTCTCCACCCAACTCTTCAGGTGATACGCCGTACGCATTGGTCACATCGATGACGGTCTTTCCCTTCCAGGTTGGCAGCGCCTTTGCGACATCAAGGTGGGACTCAAAACGCACAGCAAGAAAGATGATGTCCGCGCTGACGGCGTCGGTCAGCGTTTTTGGAATGATCGTCGGCCCGATAGCTGCCGCATCGGCTACAAGGTTTTCAGGACTGCGAGTGGCTGCCACGGCTACGTCGATGCCTTTGCGGGCAAACGCCTTTGCCAGGGCATGGCCGATTTTGCCGAAGCCGATAATTGCGTATTTCATACTATTTCCTTTCGGATTTACCGCGCCGACGAATGATGGAAAGGAGGTCGGGCGCAGCGGTTTAAAGTTGCGCCAGGCCGCCGTCGACGGCGACTTCGCTGGCGGTCATGAAGCTGCTGTCCGACGACGCGAGAAACGCAGCCACCGCTCCAATTTCCGCCGGCTCGGCCATGCGCTGGAGCGGAGTCATTGCACCGTAGGCTTTCTGACCTTCTTCGCCCAACGCTTCCTTGGCCAGTTCGGTCGCCGTCGCGCCAGGCGAGAGCACATTGACGCGGATGCCCGTGCCCTTCAGATCCTCAGCCCAGGTCCGGGCGAGGTTGCGCACGGCTGCCTTGCTTGCGCTGTAGGCGGTGAATCCCGGGGCACCGGTGGTGCCGGCGCTCGAACCGGTGAGAATGATCGAACCGCCTGGGCCCATCAGCGGCAGTGCCTGCTGGACCGTGAAGATGGTTCCCTTCACGTTGGTATCAAAGGCTTCGTCAATGTGCTCGCCGGTGATCTGGCCAAGCGGCATTGGTCTGCCAGCACCGGCATTGGCGAAGACGATGTCGAGGGTTCCGCGTTCGGCTTTCACCGCTGCGTAGAGCCGGCCGAGATCTGCCTCATTGGAAACCGATCCTTTCACCGCACGGGCATTGGGCCCCAGCTCTGCGACTGCGGCGTCCAGCGCCTCCTGCCGGCGGCCGAAGATGAAGACGAAAGCGCCTTCCTCGATAAAACGCTTCGCCGCCGCGCGGCCGATGCCGGTCGCCCCGCCGGTGATCACGGCGGTCTTGCCATTGAGTCTGGTCATGTTGTACATCCTCGGTTGCGGGTAGATGCAAGCAAAACTGCTTACTTGAGAACAATGATGCATCCATGATAACCTAAGGACAAGTATGCACCTTTTGGTAAGTAGGTAGGTTATGACCACATCTGATGAAGTTTGCGGTACCGGTTGCGGGCTCAACGCCACGCTGCGCGTCATTTCGGGCAAGTGGAAACCGCTGATACTTTTTTTTCTGCGCGATGGTCCGAAACGCTATGGCGAGTTGAAACGCTTGATCCCAGGCGTCAGCGACAAAGTACTGATTCAGCAGCTGAAGGATCTTGAATGTGACCGCGTATTGGCCCGCAATGACTACCGGGAAGTGCCGCCGCGCGTGGACTACACGCTGACCCCGCTGGGTAGCAGTTTGTCGGAGGCGATTCTTCCCCTATGCAGTTGGGGAACCCGGAACGCCGCTGAAATGGCGAGGATCTTCGCTGAGCGTGATGTCCTTGCTGAGCAGGACATCTAAGCGCTGCTAGAGGGGGAGAGGTCGGCATGCGCCAGATCGCGGGAGGTCTGATTCCCACGGACTGCATCTGAGGGTGAATGGGCTAGCGGGAAGGTTGCGGTATTTCTCGAATGTCCACCGACCGCTTTTGGCCGACAGCGGCCAATTTAGCACATCGGCCTTAATGACCGCTTCGGCCGAATAGCAGGCGGTGGTGTGGTTCGGTTAAATGCACTCAAAAGGAACGTTGGTCTGGGCGGCTACTTAGTCGGTTTGACTGTCTCTCCAATGCGCATATAGACCTTTTGGGTGATTTCTTCCTCGGTGTGGCCGAGCAACTTACTCGCCAACTTAATGTCTCCAATATCGCTAGCTGCTTTCGGACGGATATCTCGGAACTGAAAAGCTTTGACTCGATCACGCAAGATTGTGTCGTTTGATTGCTCCAGATCCTCGGCTGCTGCTGCACGTGCCGAATCGAAACGGTCACGCAGCATATCCATGCTAAGCGGTGCGCCGCCTAGTGTGGCAACTAGAAAGAAACTGCGCACCTTGTTAGTACGCGAGCGGATCCTATCAATGACATCGCCTAGGCCGGTGCGCGATCCATCTTCATTGACTAAGAGTATGCGTAGGCGCTTGCCGGTTTTGTTTTGGCGGACTTCCAGCGCATCGTCCTTCACATCACGCTCCTGCATCTTGAGCACGTCCGCCGGGCGCTGGCCAGTCATGTAGCTAAGGTCCATCGCGTCCTGCAGCTCTACTACAGCCAGTTTGTAAACTGCATCCCAGACGTCTTTATCGGCGTAGAAGTCGCGCGGTGTTTCTTTGTTCTTGCGAATGCCTCGGGCGGGATTGTCTTTTGCCGTGTAGCCCCATTCCCGAGCCATATTGAATACATGTGAAAGCAGGGCAAGTTCACGGTTGGCTCGTACTTTAGCTGTACGTTTGTCCCGGTACTGGGCAATGTGTTGTGGGGTGAGGGCATCGATAGGCGCTTTATCGAACACTGCCCGGAGCTGCTTCAGCTGCTGGAAATTCTGGCGCTGGGAGCTTGGTGCTTTTGCCGGAAGGATTTCTCGCTCATAGCGATCAAATATGTGCTGCATCAGACCGGTTTCAACCGGTGGTTTTTTGCAGTCGTATTCTGCCCATCGCCGCTTGGCTTCGTTGAGATCCGTGCCTAGTGGATATTCTTTCCGTTTCCCGTTCTCGTCGACACCGTCATAGTAGTAGCCGACCCATTCGTAGCCATTTGGGCGGCGCTTTGTCCGCCGGAGCATTTTTGGGGGCAGATCTCTAGCAGTGGTTTTGGGCCGTGCCATATGAACTCTTATTTGACCGATGAGAAGTCAGGAGCCCAGCCGCCGGTCGTGAGCGACGTTGGACTGATGCCCGAGAGTTTCAGGCGAGCAAACATTCGTCCAACGATAGGCTCGCCTGCTTTGTTTTTGAAGTATGTCCAGCCGTTCAGATTTAGCCAGGCGATCTGATCCCCTTTTCTCGAGCATCCAGTAATCTGTGTCAGCTCATCGGTGGCCAACGTTTCGCTGGCCAGTTGCATATCGAAAATTGCACCCATTATTTGCTCCCTGTGCCCCACGTGATCGCGTTCAACAGGCGTATCGTCACGGCCTGATCATGTCGAATGTTCATAGCCATATCTCTTGATGCTCCCTGTCTAATGCGCGGTCTTCATTAGCCCAGCGGGCTTCCCGACGTGCGCGTTGTTCAGGTGATTCCCCGGTATTGGCGTCGTTTTGGCGCTGCTTGCGTTTGGAAGTGGCGCGCCAAGGTGAGGCCGCATTGCGAGCTGCTTCGGCGCGTTGTCGTGTTGTTTGTGCCATCAGTTGAATTCCTCAAATGGCCAACCAGTCGTGGCCATGTGTTCAAGTTCGTGTTTGTGCTGGGTTGCCCAGTACAGCTGGGCGAGTTGTCGACCGTAGCGAGCAGCCAGAAAGTGCTGAAAGCTCATCCATGTCAGCACGTGGGCGTTGTGTAGGAAATGGTCCATCAATGCGGCGCATTCAGTCGAACCCAGACGCCGCTAAGCCAGATCACAAAGCAGCCGGCTGCAGTCCAGGTGAGCGCAAATACCGCGCCAATCACAATTTCTTTGAATACGCTGATCACGCGGCCAGCCTTTCGCCTTCGTCGGGCGTAGGCAGTGGAATCGTCTTGCGCGCTTCGTACAAGACGCCATGGTTATCCATTGCATGAATCGTCCAGCCGCGTGCACGCCAGCCGCCCAGCAAAGCGTCGAAAAGGCCGTCGCCGGCGCTGACGATAGGGACGCGAATCGTGTGAAAGTGGGTCATGGCTTGCTGGCCTCTCTTCGTTGCAAAGAAAGGCGAGCGCATTGCAGTTGGCCAATTGCGGTGTCGATGTACTCAGCAATCATGCTGTCGTGTAAGTGTGAGCCTTGGACCTTGCCGATCAGGCCAACTGCGTCTGCAACGCTATTTAGGGCGTTGCTGGTTCTTACCAATGCTTCGGTGTGGTTCATTGATTTAACTCCCAATCAAGCCGCAATCAGTTCGAAATCACGCAGTGCGCCGCCTTTGTCGTACAGGCATTTGCCGCCACCAATGCGGTGCCAGTAGTGGTATGCCTCGCAGGTGCAGGCTTGCTTGCGGGTATCGCGGCGCATCATCCAGCGATCGACGCGCCATTCCCGATTGCCGCATTGAGGGCAGGCAGGTGTGCGTAGGTAGTTGTCTGGATGCCGGGCCAGCTTCTTGCGGGCCTGACACTTTCTGCAGCGGCAGTGATGAGGACGAAAACGGAAGATGCGCATATCGCCATTTCCAGCGAAGCAGCAGGGGGCATTGCCTAAGTGCGACCACCGAAACCGGAACCCCTGCTGCTGGTTAGGTGGCGAAACGAATATTGCAATAGAGATTTTATTTGGTCAATCTCTATAGCGATAAATATTTCTTTAGAGATATTTTTGCGCGTAAAAAAGCCCTGGAGAACCAGGGCTTCATGGCGAGTGGGGCGGGCTTTAGTAGGCAGGGCCGCTAATGGCGACTACACGACCGATTATGTGCAACCCAGCGGCGCGAGCCGCGTCCAGTTGGACATCCTTGTAATTTGCTGTGTTGTCGCTTTTGATCAGCAGGCCGCCGTCCAGTTGTTTGATGAGGCGTTTTACATACCATTCGTCATCAAGCACAAATACGTAAATCGAATTGTCCCGCACTCGCGTGGAGGATGTATCGACGGTTAGGCTGTCCCCGTCCTGAATACGCGGCGACATGCTATCGCCTTTCGCTCGTACGCTGACTAGTTTCTCGGTATTGAGCTTTTCCCGTTCGGCCCAAGCCCGCGTCATTGCTTGTCTTTGGCCTCTTACATCAATTTCCCATATAACAGCACCTGCCCCTGCGCTAACACCGATATCCAAGCGCGGAATGAAAAAATATTCATCTTGAGGCAGCTCTTCTTCTTGGTCCCAAGCCGCAATCGGCCGTGCCGACGGTTGTGCATTCGGCGTAGGTGCAGGTGTTACTTGGTCTTCAACGAGCTTGGGTCCAAGCCCTTTTTCTAGCCACAACGCATTGCATTGAAGGGCATGAGCGAGCGACCCGATTACACGTGTGCTTTTGCGTGTGCCGCTCTCCAGACCGGAGATGGTGCTCTGCTTCAAGCCCGACTTAGTGGCCAGTTCGCTCTGGGTCATGTTGAGTTCGGCGCGTCTTGCGCGCATTCGATCGGCTAGTGAGTTCATATCGCAATCGTAATATCTCTTGATATCGCTATGGCTATTGTTGAGATATTGCTTTAGAGATATTATCGCTTCCATGAACTGGCAAATCCTCATCCAAACATTGCTCGGGCGTGGCCTTACACAGCAGGAAATTGCTGATGAGGCCGTGTGCCAACAATCAAATATCAGCGCGCTCCTCCATGGCAAGCGAGGAAAACGCGTCACGTGGGAGATCGGGCAGGCCTTGATCCGGCTTGAGAAGGAAACCAGAAATCTATGTCGGGATGGAGAGCGTCGGACCGGTTCAGAACGGCGCGTTGGCTTGACCGAGCGCCGGACTTCAAGTCGTCGCGGTGCCGATAACTCCAAGTGATTTCCTCCGCCGGTGCATGGTCCAGATGCGCCGGCTTTTTCCGGGTTGCCGCCCGGGTTTTTTATTCAAGTGCTGCCAGGTTAGGGCGAAGCCCAAAGCCTGTGTAGCCACAACGAAGCAGTGAGGTGTAGCAAGTGAGCTTGAATGACGCGATACGCGAAGATTGCAAAGTGTGGCGGGGCACTCAGGAAAGCCTGAGCCGCGACCTTTTCGGGAGTGCGGATGGTTTGCGGCACAAGTTGATCGGCTATCGCGGTAGCCGCATACAGCTTGAAGATGCAATGAGCCTGATGCTGCTGACCGGTGGGCGCGCGACCATCAACGAAATGGCGCGTGAACTGGGTGGGGTTTTTCTCCAGCTGCCCGCCATTGATGCAGAGTTCGATAACACTGAGCTGCATGCAGAAATTGCCCTGGTCACCGTCAAACTAGGTGAGCTGCTGGGTGAGGTTAGTATTAGTGTGGCCAATGACGGCAAGATCGATGCGGCAGAAGAAAAGCGCATTGAATCCCGGCGACATGAGCTTTTTACACAGATCATGCATTACATCACGCTCAGTTTGCGGGTGTATGGCGACAAGAGCACGTCGCTGTATCGCTCTGTGGGCAATCCGGTGGTGGCTGCATGATTGGGCCGTCGCACTCTGAAGCACTTTCCCTGAAGCATTGCCACCCGGTGGCGATGCGCCTTTATCTCAACGGCTTGCTCAAGATCATGGATACGGCAGACGGTCGCGTACGCGGTCCAAGACGGCTGTTAGCTAGCCAGTTGGTCACTGAGGTGGGTCCAGTCGCGTTTGCTGGCCGGTTGCAACGTCCCCTACAGTTTGGCGAGCTGGGCGCAATGCTGGATCAACTGGCGGACCGTGGGCTAATTGAAAGTCATGGTGATGCCGCTGAAATGAACCTGCTAATGGTGCATCGCGCGCCGAAGGTGGGTTGATGGATATCGTACTCAACGAATCAGAACGGGAAGCCCTGACGGAATGCTCAATGGAAGCATTCCGGCTGTACGTGCTCGGTTTGCGACCGTTGATGGATATCCGGTCAGGCATGGTGGGCACTGCGAGCAAGGTGAGCTATGGCCGCCTGGCGCTGGAGATTCAGTATCAGCCGCCCCAAGGGTCGAAACGTCCACCTTTCGTACCTAACATTCGCCAGATGCGCGCCCTGTTGGATGAGCTCATACGGGTAGGGCTAGTGAAGCGCTATTCGCAAGATTCAAAGGATGACAAACGCCTTGCTGTTTTGCTTCTGAAAGCCTATCACGGCCCAGCTCGTCCCGTAGGTGAGCGTCAGTTGAGCGACAGTGGTGAAGGTCAGCCTCAAAGCCGCGCTAGCACTGGATTGCAGCGCGGTGAACAAATGATTGTTTCTCAAGGTGAGCGTCACATGACGGAGTATCGGAGAAACCCCTTCTTAACACCTTCATCTTCATCACCAACTTCAGTGAAGCAGAACGGGGGTGAGTTTGACGATGACGAAAACGTAATCCCTGATCACCCAGTCAGCAGCCTGCAGTGGATCAAGGTGATGCAGATGCTCGGCTTCGCAGACACCTCTGCGTCTGCACCGGCATTGGCGATTTATGAGGAATGGCTAAAAGCGGGCTTGCAAGTGGGTGAAGTGCAAGCGGCAGCAGCCGTGGCTGCAAAACATGGTGGGCGAACAGTGCAGTACGTCGCCAAGGTGTTGCTCGATGTGGCCAACAAACGGCGTTGCCGCGAAGTCGGTGATGTCGAAGAGCGGCCCGGTAAGCCGTGGTACCTGTCCGGTGCAGGAACGGAAGCCAAGGCAATGGAATTGGGGCTACGCCAATGGGATGACGAACAGCCGCATTGGTTTCGTGATCGCATCTACAAAGCGGCTGGCCTCACCGCCGACGAAATCAAACTGGCCCGCAAGGGCTCACCGATCTAAGGGGAATGGTCATGTCTAAACGCAATCCATGGCTGCGCCCGGCTGGGTCTGATGGCCTGATTCCGGTGGTGGTGCTGTGGAATCAGTTCGCAAGCCTGTACGGCAACGACTGGCGGGTGTTGTTCCCGGACGATGCAGCAAAGATCGCCTGGCAGGAAGAAGCCGCTGCGCTGTTCTACGAACGGGGCATCCGTTACACCATGGTCAGCACCGCTATGAACACGTTACGTGCGGAAGTCCGCGCCGGTTCGGTGCCGTTGGGCTTGGCGGCATTCGCAGATCGTTGCTTGCCGGTGTTCGATTTTGAAGGCGCGTTCTACGAAGCGGCGAGAGAGTCGGTGCGGACGGGTCACGGTACAGCGGTCTGGTCGCATCCAGCCATCTATTGGGCGGCGCGGGATTATGGTTTCACCCGCATCCAGTCGATCAAGTGGTCGCGCATCAAGGGGGAATGGGTACGGTTGCTGGCGGCGCGTTTGCAGTCGCCGTGCCCGGCGATCCCGCCAAAGCAGGAAGAACCGGTTTATCGCCGTGGTGATGCGCAGCTGGCCAGCGCCACGGTGAGCGCATTACGTGCCCAGTTGGCGGCACGAGCTGGTTAACGAAAAGCAGCACATAAAAGCCCGGCAATGACTGGGCTAGGAGGCCCTCTGGAAAATGATGTTTGGGGGCAGAATGCAAGATCCAAAAGAGTTATTAGAAAACTGGGGCAGTTACTTTGGGGGGAAGATTTCAAACGGGTTTTCAGGCATCAGCCTGTACCTGTCACCGGAAGAGAAAGCGCAGATGGGGCCGACCTGTCGGGAGTCGCGAATCAATGAAGCGGACGCCATGAGGGCAGAAGCAGTGGTTGCGATGTTGCGTCAGAGTGCATTGTTCAAGTCGTTTGCCATCCTGCTGGAAAAGCACTTCATGTATCGCGCCAATCCCAGCAATACGTGTCGCAAGCTGTCACTGGCATACAACGGTTACGATCAGCACGTTGACCAGGCCGTGAAGATATTTGCCACGCACTGGCAAATCTACGGTGCAGTGCCAACCAAAGCGATTCGCACAACCAATCTCAACAATCGGTTGACAGGCAAAATTTCTCACCCTAGTCTTGGTTACACAACTTGATACCGCTTCGGCGCGCGACTACCCGTGACAGGGTGGTTTTGCACGTCTAGAGCAAATGAAAGCCTCGTCGCCAAGCGCCGGGGCTTTTTAGTTTGTATTTTCAGATTCCGAACGGCATTGATACAGGAATAATTTATGGTTCGGCAGTACACCCAAGCGCAGCGGTTTTTTCGCGTCATGCTAGCTTGGTCCTGCATCGTTGTTCTACTTTCCGGCGCAATGACGGGGATTGGGCTCTATGGTTATTGGCGAGCGCATGTGGCAAAAAACTGGCCGACAGTAACCGGGGTGATCACTCGCAATGAAGTGGTCCGGGTGAACTGCCCAAAGAGTAACTTTCATAACGGCATTGCAATTGAGTACAACTACAACGTGCGGGGTCATCAGTACACCGGGAATGATCTACGGCTTGATAGGTTTCAGTGCTATCCCTCGCAAGAAGATGCGGCCAAGGACGCGGCCGCGTTTGTGGCTGGCAAGCCTGCAGTGATCCATTATTCCCGGGATGACCCTGCAGACTCTGTTTTAATACCGGAAAACTCAGAACGTCCGCACCGTGCAGTGATCCTTGGAGGAGCTATGTTCGTGGTGATGATGGTATTTGGGATTGCTCTCTTTTTCTGGTTTGAAAGGCGTGATCGCTACACAGTGCGATGATTTGAAAATCAACAGGCCCCGCAACAGCGGGGCTTTTTTGTATCTGGCGTTTGCATCGGTCAGCGTGCAGGTGAACACATCTACCGCCTGATTGGCGCTCACCGTTCGCACGCTGACCCATGCATGCCACATGACTTGGTGCTTGCCACCGTTCGCGGTGGTTTTTTTATTTCCACGTCTCGAAAGGAGGTGATCCATGCCATACCGGGCAAAGCGGCCATGCCCGCATCCGGGTTGCCATGCGTTAGTTGATTCTGGCTGGTGTGCTGAACATCAACGCAAGCGCGACCACAGCGCGTATGACTCCCAGCGTGGAACTGCATCAGAACGTGGCTATAACGCACGCTGGCAGAAAGCCCGCGCGACCTATTTGCGATCGCATCCGTGCTGCGTACGTTGCAAGCCGCGTGATGTACCCGCTGCAGTAGTGGACCACATCAAGCCGCACAAGATGCATGAGGCATTGATAAGTGGTGATGATGACCTGATCGCATTCGCACAGTCGTTGTTCTGGGATACCAGCAACTGGCAGGCGCTGTGCAAGCGATGCCATGACCGCAAGACCGCGAAGGAAGACGGTGGCTTTGGTCGATCTCGCGTGCGCGAGACTGATAAAGGCGCTGAAGCGCATGGATAGTGCTGCTTTTCACAGCATTAGCTCGGTTCTGTAAGGAATGGGCGGGGGGCGGTCAAAAGTCTGGGAGTCGACCGGATCAACCGTTCATCCCAGCCTCAAATTTATGGGCAATGCTTTTAAAAGGGAGGGGGGGCAAAAATCCCGGCTCATGGTGGCTCTGCCAGACCTTCCGATGATGTTTTTCAAGCCCAACAACAAAGGAACGCGATATGAGCGACGAGAAGCCGCCCTTCAACGTGATTCCGGGCGGATTCCCGAAATCACGAAACGGCAAGGCTGGAGAACTCCATTCTCCTGAACCGCCACCCGGCGCCAACCTCACCACACAGGAACGTCGGGTGTGGAACTACATCTGTGATGGCTTGCGCGAGAGCGGGATTGATCATCGCGCCGCCGGCATCACCATCAAAGTCATTTGCCAGACCTACGTGGACTGGCTGGATGCAATCAAGCTCTGCACAAAGCATGGCAGGTATCTGACGTCCAAGAATGGCGACCCTTACGATGCACCGCACAGCAACAACGAAAAGCGCTGCAAACAGGATTTACTCAAATGGTTGCCAGAAGCATGCCTCACGATTCCGTCGATGACAGCGGCACAAGCGAAGCTGGGCGACGAGGGACCGCAGGACGATCTGTTCGGCGATCTCGTAACGCACGCCGTAGGGGGTCGAAACGTCTGATCGCGGCGGTGACCCCACTCGCCACGAACGACTGGGACGTCAATTACGGCATGCCGGTGCTGACCGGCAAGCGGCTGGAAAACGAACTCGTATTCCTTGCGGTGCAACGGCATTACCAGGATCTGGTCGATGGTCACAAGCGAGGCCTGCAGTTTGTTCCAGCCCGGGCGCTACACGTCATCGGCTTTATTGAACAATTCTTTGTTCATATCAAAGGTCCACTGGCGGGCCAACCGATCTTGCTGGATCCGTGGCAGCAGTTCTGGACCGCCGTGAAGTTCGGCTGGTTGCGCGCAGACGGTTTGCGCCGGTTCAGCCGCGGCTACGAAGAAGTGGCGCGCAAGAACGGCAAGTCCACCTGGACCGGGCCACAGGGCGCCTACCTGTTCATGATGGATGGTGAAATCGGCGCCGAAGTCTACGCCGTGGCCACCACGCGGGAACAGGCGATGTCGGTCTACAAACCTGCGTTCGACAACATCCGGCGCTGGGCGCGACGCTCGCCGGGGGTGAAACGCAGCTTCAAGATCCACGAAGGTGCAAATCAGGAAAAGATCACCTTCGACAGTTCGGTGTTCAAGCCGCTGCCGGCCAATGCGGAAAGCCTGGACGGTCTTAACCCGTCGGCGATCCTGTTTGACGAACTGCATGCGCAAAAAACGCCGGACGTGTGGGAAGTGATGGAATCGGCGCTCGGCGCACGTACACAGCCCATGCTGTCCGCGATCACCACGGCGGGCTTCATTCTGGACGGCGTCTGTACGCAGATTCGCGGTTACCTGCTCAGCATCTTGCGTGGCAAGCACGTTGACGATGCCTTCTTCGGCTACGTCTACACGCTGGATGAAGGCGATAACCCGTTTGAGCCGAAAAACTGGCCCAAATCCAATCCCGGCCTCGGCCTTTCGAAGCGCTGGGATTACATGCATACGATGGCCAAAAAGGCGGCATTGCTGCCCAGTGCGCTGGCCAACTTCAAAACCAAAGACCTGAATATCTGGTGTAACGACTCAGAAGGCTGGTTTGACTTGAGCGTCTGGGATAAGGGCGCCGGGAAGTTTGATCCGGAAACTTTGCGTGGCCGGTCGTGTTATGCCGGGCTGGATCTGGCGAGTACCCGCGATCTGACCGCGCTCGGTCTTGTTTTTCCGCCGGAAGAGCCGGGCGATCAGTGGTACGCCATCGTGCGTACGTGGTGCCCACGCGACAAAGTCACGCTGCAGGCGCAGGCCGCCGACGCGGCGCCGTACGCTGACTGGGAAAAGAAAGGCTGGCTCGAAGTCACGGAAGGGGCAACCACCGATTACACCATCGTGGGTCAGGCCATTCTGGATACCTTGCGCCAGTTCGATGTACGCGAACTCGGATTTGACCGCTGGAATGCGCAGCACCTGATTGACGAGCTGGGCGACGAGTTCGACAAGATCGGCGTGCCGCTGGTGGAGATTCCGCAAAACACTGGCGGCATGTATCCCGGCAGCAAGAAACTGGAAGAACTGGTTTACAGCAAGCGTTTGACCCATGGCGGCAATCCGGTGCTGCGTTATTGCGCCGGCAACGTGGCCTTGCTGCATGACTCGAACGATAACTTCAGGCCGGACAAGAAGAAGTCCAAACCCAATGGCCGGATCGATTGCATTGTTGCTCTCGTGATGGCGCTCTCTCGTGCCGTAGTCCATGTGGACGACAGCGAACCTGGAATTATCCTTTTATGACCCAACCAAGCTGGTATGACGCCGGGCGCGTAAGTCAGCCCGGCTCGGTGGTGCTCGCGCGCTGGAATGCTGAACGGCAGGCCGCAAAAGCACAAACGGGCCGTTCTGTCGGTGCCGGTACAACAGTCAGTGAATTGCAGGGCTGGCTCTACGGCGATGCAGTGCCTTCAGCGGGCATGGTTGTGAACGAACGTACCGCGATGCTGGTGTCTGCCGTGTACGCGGCGGTGTCGCTGATTGGCGGGGCGGTGGCCAACTTGCCACTGCAAGTCTTTCGCAACACGCCCGAAGGACTGCAGCGCGTCGATGCGGAGCACAGTCTGTGGTGGCTATTCAATGAACAGCCCTCAACGATCTGGTCGGCGCCGGTCGCATGGGAATACGCCATGACCTCGCTGCTATTTCATGGTGATTCATTCTGGCGCGTTTTGCGGCCGTCACCATTCAGTTCAGACATCAGCGGTTTCGAGCCATGGAACCCGCTGGCCGTCGATGTGCAAAAAATTGATGGTCGACTGAAATACACCATGGTCGATGATCTCGGTGCGGTGTTCGTGCTCGATCAGGATGACGTGCTGCATGTACCTGGCGTCGGATTCAACGGCCTGCGTGGTATGAGTGCCCTGCGCCACGGCGCGTTGCGCCAAGCGGTCGGCGTAGCCCGGGCTGCGGACGACTATGCGGGCAGCTTCTTTGCCAATGGCGCCCGACCAGATTTTGCGCTGAGTACTGATGAAAAGAAGCTCAGTGAAGAGTCTGTGGAATTGCTGAGAGAAACCTGGTCCGAGCGACATCAAGGCCCGGGCCGGGCACATCGCCCAGCCATTCTGACCGGTGGCCTCAAGGTGCAGGAACTGACCATGAGTGCCGAGGATGCACAGCTGCTGGAAACCCGCCGCTTCGAGATCGAGGACATTGCGCGGATTTTCGGTGTACCGCCACACATGATCGGCGCCATGGACAAGACCACGGCGTGGGGCAGTGGCATTGAGCAGCTGGCCATCAGCTTTGTGCGCTTTACGCTATCGCGCCATCTGGTCAAGTTTCAGGCGGAAATCAACCGCAAATGCTTCAGAACAGCGCGGTATCAGGCCCGGTTCGACACGTGGGCGCTGGAGCGCGGTGACCTGAAAACCCTGTTCGATGCTCTGCGCAGCGGCGTCGGCCGCGTCGGTGAGCCGGGCATCATCAGCATCAATGAAGCCCGCGAGCGGCTGGGATATACCAAGCACGCCGACGGGGACACCCTTTCCAAAGGAATTCTGCCCAATGAAAAGACTGCCGTGCCTTCTGGCGCTCAATAAGGGCCGCACCAGCAACCGCCGATTCGAGGTGGTGGCGCTCGGCAACGAAACCACGATCTACCTGTATGACGTTATCGTCGGCACGCAGGAAGAGGCTGACTACTGGGGCGGCGTGGCCGCCGACACCTTCGTCCAGACGCTCGCAGGCATTTCCGCGTCGACCATCCACCTGCGCATCAATTCGCCAGGCGGCGACGTGTTCGGTGCGCGGGCGATGGAACAGGCTATGCGCGAACATCCCGCCAACATCATTGCTCACGTCGACGGCGTGGCCGCCAGTGCCGCCAGTTTTTTGATGACGGCTGCAGACGAAACGGAAATCGCGCCGGGGGCCTTCGTCATGATCCACAAGGCGTGGACCATGGCGTACGGCAACAGCGACGATCTGAAGCAGACCGCCAGCATGCTGGACCAGATCGACGAATCACTGGTGGCGACCTACGCGGCGGCGACCGGGCAATCCCCGGATGACCTGCGGCAATGGATGGCGAACGAGACGTGGTTTGGCGCTGAAGACGCAACGAAACGTGGCTTCGCCACCCGCATTGCCGGGCAGGAAGCCACGGCCAGCAACGGCTGGGATCTGAGCGTATACGCCCATGCCCCGACGTTGCCGGAAAAACCGGCATCGACGCTTGCTGTGCAGATTGACGCTGCACCCATTGCCGAAGCCATGCGCGATGTCCTGAACGAATACGGCCTGACGCCCACGGCGCAGGCCGGGAACGATGAAGTAACCCGCAGTGAACATACCCGGCGTCTCGCGCTGGAACTAGCCCGGCATTAAGCGTCTTTCGCGCTCAGCCAACAGGCCACCCCACGGGGTGGCCTTTTTCATTTCCCCACGGAGAAAACTGTATGTCCATTCAAGCCCTGCGCGAGCAACGTACCACCCTCGCCAAATCCATCGAAAACCTGCTCGACAAGAAAGCCAATCCGGCCTGGAACAATGACCTGCAGGCCCAGTACGACAACCAGATGGGCGAACTGGAGAAGGTCAACGCCGAACTCACCCGCCTGACCAATTTCCATGCGCAACTGGCTGAAACGGCCACCGCACGCGGTGTGGTATCCGATGATCTGCGTAACCAGTTCACCCGCGATACGCAGCATCAGAGTGCTGAATCCAAGGCGATGCGCGCCTACTTTGCGGGCGGCATCGCGAATCTGGATCAGGAATCCATCGCGCGCATGCAGTCGCGCCAGTCGTCTGACGTGCGCAATGCGATGTCCACCACCACCGGTACCGAAGGCGGCTATACCGTGGCGCCCGAATACTATGGCCAGCTCTCGCAGGCCATGAAGGCATTCGGCGGCGTGCGCAACGTGGCCACCGTGTTGCAGACGGCCTCGGGTGCAACGATGAATTTCCCGACCGCCGATGCCCGTTCGGAAATTGGTGAAATCGTGGGGCAGAACGGCCCTGTCAGCGCGGGCGATACCACCTTCGGCAATGCAACGCTGGATGTCTTCAAATACTCGTCCAAAAAGATCGCGGTGCCGTTCGAGTTGATTCAGGACTCGATGTTCGACATTGAAAGCTATGTGCGTGCGCTCCTTGCGATGCGGCTCGGTCGCATCACCGCGCTGCATCAGGCGGTCGGTACCGGTGTTGGCCAGCCGAAGGGCATTGCCACAGCAGTATCAATTGGCCGCGTCGGCGCCACGGGCCAGACCGCGTCGGTCATCTACGACGATCTGGTGGAGCTGGAGCATTCCGTCGATCCGATCTACCGCGCCAACGCCCAGTACATGCTGCACGACCAGTCGCTCAAGGCCATCCGCAAAATCAAGGATAACCAGGGGCGCCCGATCTTTGTGCCGGGGTACGAACAAGGCAACCCGGGCGGCGCGCCTGATCGCCTGATGGGCCGCCCGATCCAGATTTGCCAGGAGTTGCCGGTCATGGCCGCCAACGCCAAATCAATCCTGTTCGGCGACTTCAGCAAGTATTTCGTGCGTGAAGTCATGGACCTGACGGTGTTCCGGATGGCGGATTCCAACTTCGTTCTGAACGGCCAGATCGGCTTCGTCGGGTTCAACCGTCAGGGCGGCAACCTGATCGACGTTGGCGGTGCGGTTCAGGCGTACCAGAACTCGGCAACCTGATCGAAGGCGGCGCAATGCCGCCTTTTTCTTTCCCCCGAAACGCAAGGAATTGAGCAATGCCTCCCAAGAAAACGGAAGAAAACAATGCGCAAATCGATGCTGGCGATGATGTGGCTACTGATTCCGCTGCCGACGCTGGGAACAGCGACGGTGCCAGCGGTACCGAACCGGCCGGTGCGGCACTGTCGGGCACCATCGAACCCGGCACCGGCACCGCCGCCGATGCAACAGCGCCGGCATCCCCCGAACCAGCGGCACCGGTACCGGATGAAACGCTCGGCAGCAAAGCGCTAGCACCCGCTGCCGGTCCGGTTGAAGCCCGAGTTCTGCAAGTGTGCGAATACGGCGTGCCCAACGACGTGGTTGAGCTTGATGCCGCCCGGGTTGCTTCTGCACAAAAACACGGCCTGGTCGACGCGGATCCGGCCGCAGTGGCCTATGCCAGGTCGCTGCATTAAACAGCCAGCCCGCCATGGCGGGCCGGTTTCCCCGATTCAGTTGCGCTGCAGCTGAATCCAGAAAGCCGAGGAGAAATGAATGTTCAAACGTATCACTGCACCGGAAACCATGCCGGTCAGCGTGCCGGATTTGCTGGAACATCTACGGCAGGACGATGAGGGACAGGAGGCGCTGCTGACTACCCTGATCCGCACCGCATACCAGCAGGCTGAGCATCTCACCGGCAGGCCGTTGCTGCCGCAAACCTGGAAATACACCGCACGTGGCTTTCCGCGACAACGACCGCAACCCGGGCAATATGTGGAGTGGGGCAAGGCGCCATTTCATCAGGGTCACATCAAGCTGATGCCTGACCTGACAGCGGTCACGTCGGTGACCTACACCGATCCCCTGGGTGTGCAGCAGACGCTGGCTTCCGATGCGTTTTATCTGGATGGTCGCCGCATCTATCCGGTGGGCTGTTGGCCGCAAACCCAATGGGACACGCCGGTAGTGGTCACCTTCGATTGCGGCTATTTCGCCGCCGATGACGACGTGTCGAGTCTGTGCTGCTGGATGAAATTGTTTGCCGCCACACTCTACGAAAATGCTGAGGTCAACCAGCCAGGCAAACAGATCCTGCTGCCTCGCGATTTTGTGAATGGCCTGCTGGATCCGTATCTGCTGGTGGAGGCGTGAAATGAGGTCAGCACGTTTGCGGCACCGCATTGAACTGCATCGCCTGAATGAAGTGCAGTCCGAAAGTGGCGAGATGACGAGCCAGTGGGTACTTGTGACAAAACTCTGGTCCGGCATCGAGCCAGTACGCGGGCAAGAGCGGCTGGAAGGCGGGCAGAAGCGGGCCGGCGTGGATACGTTGATTGTCCTGCGTTATCGCGCGGATCTGGCCATCACCGAACGCGACAGGCTGGTGCGGGGTGACACGGTTTACAACATCGTGTCGGCCATCAATGTCCGCTCAGAAAACACCACGATGGAAATCATGGCCACCAGCAATGGGGTGAACGATGGCCGGTAATCCAGTCCGCGTCAGAACCGGCGGTTTGCGCGAGCTGGGCTTTGCCATTGAAAAGCTCAGCCGCAAAACGCAAACCACCATCGCCCGTTCTGCCCTGGCAGCGGGTGGCCGCGTGTTTGCAAAAGAAATGCGCCAGCGCGTGCCAGTGCTGGACGAAGCCACCGCGCAGCGTAACCCGGGCACGGTCAAAAAGAACATCCGTGTGCGCGTGCTGCGCCCGGTGAAGGCCGGGGAAATGCAGGCGGTCATTGGCATTCGCAGCCTGACAGGCAAGCAATTGAAATCGTGGCGCAAGTCGTCTGGCCAGAAAGGCGCGGCGAATCCGGATGATCCGTTTTACTGGTACTTCGTTGAGTTCGGTACCAACAAAATGGCTGCACAACCCTTCGTTCGCCCGTCTTTCGATACTAAAAAAGAAGAAGCGGCAGCGCGGACCAAAGAGCAGCTTAAAACCCGTATTGAACAGGAGGCAGGCAAATGAGCCTTCCCGCACAGCTTTTTGCTGCGCTCCGTCAGCTGGCGGGCGACCGCTGTTTTCCGGAACAGATCCCGCAATCCAACAAGGATTGGCCTGCGATCTTTTACCGGATTACCGGCACGCCACAAAACACGATTGGCGGCGATTCCGACCAGGACGTTTACCGGGTTGAAATCAACCTGATCGACCGCAGCACCGACAAGATCTGGGCGCTACGTCGCCCGGTATTCGATGCCATTGATTTTGCATTTGACTCGGCAGAACGCATTACCGACTTGCCTGCACCTTATGACGACAGCGGGGCGCTGTTCCGGCGTGTCATCGAGTATTACGTGCGCAGCGAGTAAGGATAATTTCTAGTACGAATTCATGGGTTCATCTGGCTCTGGTAACTTGGGAAAAAAGTTCGCTTCACTCGTTGAGAACGGTTTAGGTAAACAGTCCAGATTGAGCACGACAATACACTGCAGATTAATGAAGCACTTGAAAATATAACCAACGTCAAGAATATCTGAAGCATCGGAGTGCCCCCGGATATTGGTGCGGCTACAGCTGCATACGCTATGACTTGTACTGGCCCAGCCAGCCATAAGCACCATTTCGCAATCGCAGGGCTGGCAGCGGTCCGAGAAAAGGCCAGTTTGTAGCCTCCATAAAGCCTCAAAGCGATTGAAACAATTGCTATTGCCGCAATGCTGATAATTAGACGATGCCGTATCGGCTCGAATTCCAGCGGGTCATGCAAATGGGCTATGCGTGAAATATCGGTATATCCCGCCACGATGGTGGCAAGTGGACTCCAGAACATCATGAAAAAAACGAGGAGTCCGAGCCATCCTTGTGTACCAGTTCTCTGCAAAACCAATTTGTAGAACATCAAGCCAGCAAGGACCAGAACGCAAAATTCCAACACCAATGCTCGAAGCAAAACACCAATTACCGTATCCAATTGAGCCGCCTTTCGTTTGCTTTCATGTTCTCGGAACGTTAAGACCTGAAGACGGATGTTCCCTTTGACTGTTGACTGCTTTTCCGGAATGAATCCTGCGGATTGATTTTTTTAGAACCGGATCATACCGGGTCCTTGCCCAGTATGTCTTAACCTGCAAGTTGTATTAACCACCCCGCCACCGGCGGGTTTTTTTACGTCCAAAGCGAGGTAAATATATGTCCAAAGGACAAACAACGCCATTCCGGGGCTCGCGCTTTGCGCTGCAGTCCACGCTGGGTGCCGCAGTGGTCTTGACCATCCTGACCGTCGCACAGAATCCGACTGCCACGGCTCAGGGGCATGGTTTCGCGAACGGCGACGTGGTGCAATTGTCCGGCGTTGACCCAGTGCTCGACGGGTCCTATCCGGTCAAAGTGCTAACGCCCAATACCTTCCAGTTGCTCGGGCTGGATACCACGGGCTACACCATTGATCTGACCGAGGCGAGTACAGCCGCTGCGTACAGTTGGCAGAACATTTGCGAACTGACCGGTATTCAGGAAGCGGGACGTACCATTTCCTCTATCCAGACCAGCACCATTTGTTCGGAAGAAGAAGAATCTGAACCGGGTCTGCCATCGCCGGGTACGGTGCAGCTCAACTTCAATGCGGCGCCCGACGTGGATGCGCAGCTCACGCTGGCTGACTACGAAACCAATGGCCAGAAATTCTGGACGCGGCTTGCGCTGTCGCGTGGCCGTGGCTGGAAGCTGTATTACGGCTACATTTCCACCGGCGCCGGTCTGGATGGCAGCGTGAATGGTGTGTTCACCTCCAGCGTCACTATCCAGTTGTCCGGCCCGAAATACTTTGTGAGGGCAGCGGCATGAGTCAATTGAAAGGAAGTGCCTTGCGCGCCGCGTTGCTGCTGGCCCGCCCCGACGTGAAGCCGCTGACGCTGCCCGAAGGTTATCCGGCGGTGTTTGTACGGCGACTGGATGTGAAAGGCGTCAACTTTGAGGTCACCCAGTATCGCGCCCACCGGATCAAGCTTGCACAAGAGCAGGGCATTGAACTTGATCTGGATGATGAGCTGATCCTGCAATCGCAGTTGAAGCAGGTCATGGACCCGTACAGCCTGGCGCGGCGCATTGCCTTCCGGGTGTGCGATCCGGACGGGGTGTTGCTGTTTGACTCCACCAACGATGCTGATCTGGACGCAATCAACGGGCTGGACGAAGGGATGCTTGACGCATTGCGCGCGGAAATCGACAAGGTGAATGCCGCAAAAAACTCGGTCCCCGGCGATGCTTCCAGCTCCAGCTAAGCTTCGCGCTCGGTAAAACGCTGGCCGAAATTGAAGCCATGCCGGAAGACCATCTCGCAGAGTACGAGCTTTTTGCGGCGCGGGAGCCAATTGGTATGGGCCGGTCTGATTTCCAGACCGGTCTGACCATCGCGCACCTTGTATCGGCGCTGGTGGGTGGCAAGCATGCGCCGCGTGATTACATGCCTCTGCAGTACCGCGATGACGATGCGGTGGGGGTGGAGGGCGAAGACTTGTCCATGCCGGGGGACATCATCATTTGAGGCCGCTGACGCGGCTGTTTTTATTTTGGGGGAAACATGGCCGGTGATCTGGGTGCTCTGAATATCCTGCTGTCCCTGGATATGTCTGAATTTACCGGCCCGTTATCCAGGTCTGAAACGATGGCCAGCGCGTCGGCGCGTCGCATTTCCGACAGCATGGCTGGCGCGGGCAAGGGTACGAAACAGGCATCCGAAGCGATGCACGAATTCAGCCTCAGTTCGGCCAGTGCCCGTCGCGAATTGATTGTGCTGGCGCACGAAGCCTCGCAGGGTTCGTGGAAGAATTTCGGCGGCTCGTTGCTGGTGCTGGCTGAACGCACCGACGCCTTGTCGGCGGTCATGAGTCCGGCGGGTCTGGCGATTGGTGCCGTTGCCGGTGCACTTGCGGCAGTGGGGCTGACCATTGCCCATGGCCATGCCGAGTGGGAAGCCCTGAATAAGGCGGTATCCAGTACCGGCGGCGCCATTGGCCTGACCGCAACGCAAATCAACGCGCTGGCACCCCGGGTGCAAATCGCGGGCGCATCGATCAGCGAAGCCGAGTCCGCACTGACGGCCTTGGCCGCCACGGGCAAGGTCAGCGGCGACCAGCTGGCCGACTTCGGTCTGGTGGCCATTGAAATGGCGCACGACACTGGCGAAGGCATCGATAAGGTCGCGGCCAACTTGGCTGGCTTGTCGGATGACGCTGTGAAGTGGGCGCAGTCGTATAACGACCAGCATCATTTCATGACTGCTGCGCAGTATGACCTTGCCAAATCGCTTGAAGATACCGGCGACAAGGCGGGTGCGGCCAAGGTCGTGATCGATGCGCTACACGACGCCCACGTGCGCATGGCCACTGAAGGCGGCGAGCAGGTCGGTTTGCTGCAGGCCAAGTGGAATGGCCTGGTGGTGACGCTGCAGAACGCCAAGCACTGGCTCGGCGAAATCGGCAAACCCAGCTCCACCGACGACAAGATCGGCAGTGCGCTGACGCGTCTGGATAGCGTGAATGCCGACCTTGCGCGGGCGCAGCAGGATCCACGGACCAGTAATGCCGGATTGACGGCGGGGCTGGAACACCAGAAACAGCAGATCGAGCAGGAAATCGCGCAACTGCGCCAAGCGCAGGATCAGCAGCGCAGCCGGACCAATGCCAACGCCAGCACGGCGGCAGGTGGTGATCTGGCAATCACGTTGGGCAAGTACAACGATGACATGCGATACGCCTCGCCGTCGGATCGTCACGACCTTGAGGTTAACGAGGAAAAGGCGCGCTGGGCGGCCATCAATACCCAGTACCAGAATTTCGTCAAAGGCAACGATAACACCACCGCGAAATTTGCCAAAGGCACAACGGAATACGCGCGGGCGGTGGCGGATCGCAAGGCGGTGGATAGTGATTTTGAGGCCGCCAGCAAGCGCCACGGCAATAACCTGCAGCAAATCGCTGACCAGTACGCCAAATCGCAGCACCACGGTGGCGAAGACAATGCCCGCAATGCCGCGCTGACGAAGCTGGATGCCCAATCCAAGGCGGTCGAGGATGCACTCAAAACCTCGATTGATCACATCAAGGCACTGCGCGATGCCGGCGCATTGTCTGCGCAAGAGGCGCTGGATAACGAGCATGCGGCGCGGCAGAAAGCGCTGGCCGACGAGCTGGCCATCGTGCACCAGGAAGAGGTGATCGCGGCAGGCAAGAAACAGCTCTCCGCGCTGGAGCGCTACAAGGGCAAGGCGCAACAACTGCGCGACGCCATGCTGGCCGACAACCAGAGCTACACCGACCAGACGGCAGTGCTGGCTGCCAAACAGCAGGCGTCCATCGCGGCTTACGTGGCCTCGCTGGACAAGCTGGTCGCTGCACGGCAAAGCGCAATCAGCCGCAACACTGCGGGTGCCGGGTTGGGTGACCAGAGTCGCGATGAAATGAACCGGCTCAATCAGGTGCAGGACGACTACGCCCAGCGCGTGGCCGAGCTGACCCTGAAGCGCCAGACGCACCCGAAAGACTTCAGTGACGACGAATACCAGGCGGATCTGGCTGCGCTCGAGGACTACCAGAAACAGCGTGTTGCGCTGGAGCTGGACGCCACCCAGCAAATCAAGGATGCCCAGGGTGACTGGCTGAACGGGGCAACTCGCAGCATGGAGAACTACCGCGACACGGCGGCTGATGTGGCTGCGCAAACGGCAGGACTTTTCACCGATGCCTTTACGGGCATGGAAGATGCGCTGGTGACGTTTGCCACGACCGGCAAGCTCAGCTTCAAGAGCATGGCGGATTCCATCATCAAGGATCTGATCCGGATGGAGGCGAAGGCCGTGACCAGCCAGTTGTTCCAGTACGCAGCCAGCGCCATCGGCAGTTATTTCGGCGGGGGCAGCGAGATCAGCTCGGGTGATACCGGCCTCTCATACAACGCGAACTACAGCACGGCCAGCAGCTCGGTCGGTGGTGGTGAGCAGTATTCATGGCTCGCTGGCGCGCGTGCGGGCGGTGGCTCGGTCGATGCCAATCGTACTTATCTGGTTGGAGAGAAAGGCCCGGAACTGTTCAGTACCTCAGTCGCCGGCAGCATTGTGCCGAACCACCAACTCACTGGCTCGGGTGGCGGCGGCATCACAGTCAATTCCACGGTGCAGCTGGCCGATGGTGGCGCCACATCCCAAACCAGCGGCGATAACGCCGCCAATGCCAAGGCACTGCAAAGCATGATCAATCAACAGGTGGTCACCGTGCTGGTACGCGAAAGCAAGCCCGGCGGCGTGATCTGGAAACAACGGGTAGGGCAGGCATGACCACTGAAACATTTACTTGGGCACCGTCACCAAATGCCCAGGGCACCAGCACGTTCCGCGTGCTGACGGCCCAGTTTGGCGATGGCTACAAACAGGCGGCAGACGCCGGTATCAACACCGAGGTCCAGTCGTGGCCGCTGAGCTTCACAGGGCGTCAGGAAAAGATGGCGCCAATTCTGGCCTTCTTCCGGCGCCATGGCGGCAGTAAATCGTTTTACTGGACGCCACCGATGGGAGAGCAGGGTTTGTACCGCGCTGCAACAGTAACCAATTCTCCGTTGGGCGCCGGCAACGTCACGTTGTCAGCCACTTTTGAACAGGTTTTTGCACCATGACAATTCAAACAATCAATTTGGGTAACTCAACCGATGGTCATGACGGGGATAGCGTTCGTACGGGCTTTGACAAGGTAAACCAGAATTTCAGCCAAGTGAGCCAGACCTTCGCCGGGCAGTGGGCCATGGCCATGACCAGCAAGGATGTCTCTGGCAATGCCACGGTGACGCTCGCCGCGACTGATGCCAATGTCGCATTGCTGATGTTCACCGGCACGCTCACCGGTAACGTTCCGGTGGTGGTGCCGGCGGTTCCGGGCATGTGGACTGTGCGCAATGGCACTACGGGCAATTACACACTGACCCTGAAAACACCCAGTGGCACCGGAGTGCAGGTACCGCAGGGTGCGCCGGTCCAACTTTGGTGCGATGGGGTCAACGTATTGGTCCCGGATGCCGGTGACGTTATCTTGGTCGGAGCTGGCCGCCGGATCACCGGGGACATGTCGAACGCGACTCGCGCTAGTCGCGTCTCGCTGCAGAACTCGGTCGCCAACAGCCCGACAACGCCGGGGCTGGTCCCTAACGGCACGGGCACTGTTGCTTCGTGGATTTATTACGGGGCCTCCAACCCGGATAATGCGCCCTATGCCAATATTGGCCATAACGGTACGGATACGTTCATTCAGTCCGCCGCGTCCGGTTCGGCAACTGGTGGCGGCATCTCCATGCTTGTCGGCGGCACTGAGCAATTGCGTGTAGCTACGACTGGGGTCACGGTTCCGAATGACCTATATCTCAGCAAAAGCGCACCTAAGATTGTACCTAACGGAACCCTGACGGTTCAAAACAGCGTCGCAAACGCCTCAACTGCCGTTACTGTTACGCCAAATGGCATGGGGGATCGCTCGCAGGTTGTGCTGTACGGTGGCCCCGCTGGGACTAGCCCCAATTTCCCAAAATTGGATATAGGCTGCACGTCTACATTGGCCTATTTCGACTCCAATACCGCCGGTACGGGAACTGTGCTGCCTTTCGTTTGGTATACGGGCGGTGTTGAGCGCATGCGTCTCGCCCCAAGTGGGGTTGTTACTTTAGCCGGGGTTACGCCGCAGGGCGCTGCATTACAGGCAACATTTGTTTCCCCCAATACAATGGCGGCCCAGGGTTACGTTACACGCGCCGGACTTTCCAATCCTTGGGGTGGAAATTCTTTCAACATTAACTGGACAACCGGTGCGTTCCTGTACATCGACAATACCAATCAAGGCCAGATTGCGTTCACATCAGATCGCCGGTTGAAAGAGAACATCAAGCCGTTCTCTGATTCGTTGAGCCTTCTGGAGCAGGTCAATATCTACCAGTTCAATCGTAGAACAATTGACGGGGATATTTATATTGGGTCTGACGCCATTGAGCTGGGTTTTATGGCCGACGAATTGCAGCTTGTCATTCCGTCTGGGGTGTACGGGGCTAAGGATGCGGTGACAGAAGACGGAAAAATTCAGCCGCAGTCGTTACAGACTTCTGCACTTTTGGCTGTTGCTTATGGAGCCGTCAAACAGATCAACACGTCGGTAAGCTCTCACGATGACCGGCTGGCAGCGGCGGAACTACTGATCGCTGCACAGACGGAACGACTCGCTGCGTTTGAAGCCCGCCTGGCAGCACTGGAGGCGGCATGAGCATCACCGCTGACGTCCAGCGTCTGGAGCCCGGCGCACTGATCGAGCTGTTTGAACTCGATGCCACGGCCATTGGTGGCGACCTGTTGCGCTTTCATGGCTACACGCAAACAGGCCCGATCTGGTGGCAGGGCAATGAGTATGGCCCATGGCCGATTCAGGCTGACGGTTTTGCGATCACCTCGGAAGGCCAGCAACCAACACCGACGCTGTCGGTCGGTAACGTTGACGGCTCCATTTCGGCGCTGTGTATCTATCTGGATGATCTGGCCGGGGCGCGACTGGTTCGCCATCGCACGCTCGGCCAGTACCTGGACGCACGCAATTTCCCGGAAGGCAACCCCGATGCAGATCCCGCGCAGGAACTGCCGCCCGATATCTGGTTCGTGGAACAGAAAACCTCCGAAACTGGCGAGACGGTCAGCTTCGAACTGGCTTCGGCGCTGGACTTCAACGGGGTGCAACTGCCGCGCCGCCAGATTGTTGCCAACGTGTGTTCCTGGCTAGCTATCGGCGGCTATCGCGGCCCGTATTGTGGCTACACCGGCAATCTCTACTTTGATCGCAAAGGCAACCCGGTCGATGACCCTGCGCTCGACAAGTGCGGCGGTTGTCTGTCGGACTGCAAAAAGCGCTTTGGCGAAAACAACGAGCTGTCTTTTGGCAGCTTCCCCGCAGCGGACCTGATTCGATGAAAAAGACCACACTGGAAGCCATCAAGGCCCATGCCATCCGGGACTATCCCCGCGAAGCGTGCGGGCTGGTCGTGGTGATACGCGGGCGCGAACGCTATGTGCCGTGTGCCAACACAGCCCCGGGTACGGATCATTTCCGCCTGGCGCCGGAAGATTACGCTGCTGCCGAAGCACTGGGCGAGATCACGACGGTGGTGCACAGCCACCCCGACTCTAACCCTGAACCCAGTGAAGCAGACAAGGTCGGCTGCGAAGCCTCGGGCCTGCCCTGGCTGATTGTGGGTGTCGCCCGAAACGGAGCGGGTGAGCCTGAAACAACGGCGTTGGCCAGCTTTGCACCATCGGGTTACGAAGCGCCGCTGGTTGGGCGTTCGTTCCACCACGGCGTGCTGGATTGCTACAGCTTGATTCGTGACTGGTACCGGCGCGAGCGTGGCATTTCCTTACCGGATTTTGAGCGGGCTGGTAATCCCCCCGGAAATTAATCGTCGCCAGAAGTAGAATTTTCTCCCTGAACCATCGAGGAAGTTTTGCATGAAGCGCTCACGCTTTTCCGACAGCCAGATCATTGCCATTCTCAAGCAGGCCGAGGGCGGCGCTCCCGT
>NZ_JARLJK010000106.1:0-37696 GCF_031291215.1 Silvimonas sp. | reverse complement strand
CCGCGAGGCCGCGGGCGGCGGCGCCGGGGCCCGGCCCCGCCCCACGACAGTCCAGTTGGCTTTCTCCGGCACCGATGGCAACTACGACGCCACCTTTGCCAACGACCTCACTGGCACCGGCGATGTGGTGGTGAGCGGTCACGATATCAACATCACCGGCGACAACAGCGCCTTTGCCGGGCAATGGCAGATTGGCAACGCGGCCAGCATGCAAGTCAGCGTTGACCAGCAAAACCTCGGTACCGCCGCCATTGCACTGGATGGCACGCTGAATGTGGCACCGGCGAGCGGCGGCTTTACCGTAGACAACACGTTGACTGGCCAGGGTACGGTGATCGCCAATATGGGCGCCGCCGACCAAGCCTTCAATTTCGGGGCCAACACCGGCAGCGCCTTCACCGGCACGCTGGATATGGGTCGGGGCACGCTGGCACTGCAAGGTGACAACACCAGCGCACTGACTCACGCCACCTTGCTGGTCGATAACGGCAGTGTGGTAACCGTGGGCGATGGCAAACAAGCCATTGGCGGCCTGGCCTTTAATGGCGGGACCACCGTATTCAACGCCACGGTGCCAGATGCAACGATTGCCCAAAGCACTATCAGCACCGCGCATCTGGACGCAACCGGAGCCGGCAACGTACGCATTACCATTCCGGCTCCTTACGTCCCCAGTCCAGTCGATACGCCCAATACCGCCAATCTGCTGCAACAAGATGATGGCGAGATCGGCGTGCAACTGGTCAAGGCCGCTGCGGTCGAGGGCTACGGCGGCGCCCTGAGTCTGCAAGACCAGCACGGCGCTACTGTCGGCAGCACCACGGTGCTCGATATCGCCCAACAAGGTGAAACCGTCGCCCAGGGAACGTATGGCTACCGGCTGACGACCGAACCCGGCGACGGCTTGTATGTGAACTACGGCCTGACTCAACTGGATCTGCAACAAGACCAGACCCTGACGCTGGCGCAAAACACCGGCGCCACTGGGGCAGCAGCGGATATGTCGGCAAAGATTATCGGCAGCGGCAATCTGGCGATTAACGCGGGTGGCGGGGTGATATCACTCTCCAACACCACCAACAACTATGAAGGTGAAACCTCAGTACAGAGTGGTACGTTGCGGCTCGAAGCCAATAACGCGCTGGGCAACACCAGCCAGTTGAACATTGCCAATGCGACGAGGACCAATCTGAACGGCAAAACCCAGACGATCGGCGCGCTGGATGGCGCGGCGGGTTCGATGCTGGACTTCAACGGCGGCGCGCTGAGCATCCGCAACGGCGGTATCTCACAAGGGGCGTTGACCGGGGCGGGTGATCTGTTCGCGCTGGGCGGCACGCTGGATGTGCAAGGCGCCAACGCGGGCCTGACTGCCCACACCCGGATTGCCAATGGCGCCACAGTGCAGCTGGATCACGTGCAAGGCCTGGGCAGCGGCAACATCAGCGACACCGGCACACTGCAATTGAAGGGCGCCACGGGGGATCTGGCCAATGTGCTGGATGGCACTGGCGCGGTAAATCTGGCCGATGCGGCCAATGTGACCCTGGTTGCCAACAACAGTGCTTTCTCCGGCCAGTTTGCAACTGCCGCGGGCACAGAGTTGACTGCTTCCAATGCCGCCAATCTGGGCACCGCCAGCGTGAACAACGGCGGTACGCTCAATCTGAACGTGAATCAGGACTGGAATCTGGTCAACGCCGTTGATGGCGCTGGCACAGTGGTCAAGAATGGCGCAGCAACACTGTCGGTGAATACCGCACAGGCCTGGACCGGCAATACCGAGGTCAACGCCGGGACGCTGTTTGTCGGCAGCACAGGCCAGCTGGCGAGTGCCAATGTCAACGTTGCGCCAAGCGCTGCGCTGGGTGGTTACGGCACAGTGAATGGATCGGTGAACAATCGAGGTGCCGTATTGGTCGGCAGTGCCGCGCAAGCCGGTGGCCCGCTCGGTGCGTTCAATATCGGTGGTGATCTACACAATGCCGGAACCGTCATGCTGGCCGGGGCCGATGGCCAGCCGGGCAACACGCTGAAAATTGCTGGTAACTACGCCGGTCAGCCGGGCAGCATGCTGGTGTTCAACACGGTGCTGGGTGACGATAACTCGGCCACTGACCGCATGGAAGTCACCGGCAATACTTCGGGCAGCAGCCGTGTACAGGTGAGAAACGCCAATGGTGCCGGTGCCCTGACCAGTCGCGGCATCGAACTGATCCAGGTCGACGGCCAGTCTGACGGACAGTTTGCGCTGCAAGGCCGGGCGGTGGCGGGCGCGTATGAGTACAAGCTTTACAAGGGCTCGACCGATATTGCTGATGGCAACTGGTATCTGCGCTCGCAAAAGGATCTGTCACTTGTCGATGAACCTGATCCGGAGATTGAACGTGGCCAGCCCGGCCATCCGGTCGTTACCGACCTGGGCGCGCCAGCCGTTGTCACACCTGTCTATCGCCCGGAACCCGGCGCATACCTGGCCAATCAATCCATGGTCAAAGGCTGGCAGATGCAAACCCTGCGTGATCGGGTCGGCGAATCGTACTTTGACCAGAATGCCGCAGAACCACGCGGCGCATGGGCTCGGGTCACGGGAGATCGTACCGACAGCACCGCTGGTCACGGCGAACTGAGCCAATCGGGTTCGCAGTATCTGCTTCAGGCAGGTGGCGAATTCGCCCGCTGGGATAAGGATGACGGCCAGCGCGTGCACCTGGGTGCCATGATCAGTGCCGGTCATGGTTCCACCGACATAACAGCAGATCGCAACAACGCCAGGGCGCGCGGTGAAGTGAACGGTGTCAGCGTCGGGCTGTATGGCACCTGGTTTGACAATGCCGCTGAACACAAAGGCGCCTATGTCGATAGCTGGCTGCAATATGGCCGCTTCGACAACAAGGTCAACGCCGATGCCTATGCCACCCAGTCGTACAAGTCGAATGCCTTGTCCGCCTCGGTGGAAGCAGGTTACGACCTGCCCGTGCATGAACGTGATGGCAAGCAAGTGGTGGTGACGCCGCAAGCGCAAATGGTCTACACCAACTACCGCGCCGACAACGTGGTGGATGCCGCAGGCACCCGCATCAATGGGCAGAACGGTGGTCAGATCGATACCCGTTTGGGTGTACGGGTGTACCGCCGGCAAGCGGTGGACGATGGCAGCAATCGCGTACAGCCATTTGTTGAGGCCAACTGGCTGCATGGCAATCATGCCGACAACGTGAGTTTTGATGGCCAGACCGTCGCCAGCGACACTCCGGCCAACCGTGGCGAGCTGAAAGCCGGTGCGGAAGCGCGGCTGGATCGCGACACCACTGCCTGGGTTCAGGGCCATGGCCAGTGGGCAGCGGGCTATACCAACTACGGTGCAATCGGTGGCGTTAAATATCGCTGGTAAGCAAGGGGCGATCACGGCGGGCAGACAGGGTGCGCCTCTGTGATCATCAAGTTAAAGGGCTTATGCGCATCACGCATAAGCCCTTTTTTTGTGCAGCGTACAGTGCTGACACGTCAGAGCAGACGGGCAATCAGCGCTTTGTCAAAGCGGGCCTCAAGTGGGATGGCAATCTGCACGCCATTCCCGGCTGCGACCGTCACCGGCTCGTTTTCCTTGCCGCGCATCTGCTGCAATTCGATCAACACATTGCCGCTGGGGTGAATGATTTCCAGTTGGTCACCGACTTCAAAATGGTTTTTGACTTCGATATCCGCCCAGCCATCCTGAATACGCGTGACTGCGCCGACAAACTGGCTGCGTTTTGATTCGGAATGACCCTTGATATAATTCTGCGTGTCATGACTTTGGTGGCGTTGCAAAAAACCATCGGTATAGCCACGGTTGGCCAGGCCTTCCAGATCGGCCAACAAGGCCGGGTTGAAGGGGCGCCCCGCCACTGCGTCATCAATCGCCTGCCGGTAGACCTGCGCCGTGCGGGCCACGTAATACAGGCTCTTGGTGCGCCCTTCCACCTTGAGCGAATCCACGCCAATCTGCGTCAGCCGCTCGACGTGCTGCACCGCGCGCAGATCCCGAGAATTCATGATGTAAGTACCGTGTTCATCTTCCATGATCGGCATGTGTTCGCCCGGGCGATTGGCTTCTTCGATCAGATACACCTTGTCTGCTGCCGGGTGACGAGCTACGTCGCCACAAGCGGAGAAATTCTGCTGCGCATCGGTCAGTGCCTGATTGAGGTCGAACCCAATCAATTGCGGATCGCCCGCGTCATCTTGAGCAGTGTCGTGGACTTTGTAATCCCAGCGGCAGGCATTGGTACAGGTGCCCTGGTTGGGATCACGATGATTGAAATAGCCCGACAACAAACAGCGGCCGGAATATGCAACGCACAGCGCGCCGTGCACGAATACTTCCAGCTCCATATCCGGGCATTGCTGGCGGATTTCGGCGATCTCATCCAGGCCCAGTTCACGCGACAGAATGATCCGGCTCAGGCCCATGGATTGCCAGAACTTCACGCCAGCGTAGTTCACGGTATTAGCCTGTACCGACAGGTGAATCGGCATATCCGGCCATTTTTCGCGCACCAGCATGATCAAACCGGGGTCAGCCATGATCAGGGCGTCGGGCTGCATGGCAATCACCGGCTCCATGTCAGCCAGATAGGTTTTAACCTTGGCGTTGTGCGGCAAGATATTGGACGCCACAAACAGTTTCTTGCCGCGCGCATGCGCTTCTTCAATGCCTTGCTGCAGTTGTTCCAGACGGAACTCGTTATTGCGGGCACGCAGGCTGTAGCGTGGCTGACCGGCATAAACCGCATCGGCGCCAAAATCATAGGCAGCGCGCATTTTGTCGAGTGTGCCGGCAGGCAACAGCAATTCAGGGGCTTTGAGCAGCGTCATGTGAGCAATCCAGAAATGGCAACGGCCCGCCAATGGGGCCGTGAAAGTATCTGGCGGATTATAACGCGAGCATTCTGCTGCCCTGATTTTAGGCAGCTGGTAAAAGTGCCAATAAAACAGCTATTTGATCAACCTATCCACAGGCCATGCACAAGGTTGTGCTGCTGTTTGCGGGGAAAACCCACAGCATCGCAGCCTTGCCGGAAAGCTCATTCTTGCATTGGACATTTTGCCTAAATAACAGGCAGCAGGCATAAAGGCCATGCAGGACAAACACTTGCGGCATTTATCCACAGGGAGCGCACAGCCTTGTGCCCCAACCATGTGGAAAGCCCCTGGCAATTGCCCGTTTTTTTGGCAGCCCGATAATTACCTTGCGGCTCAAGGTGTTGTGCTGCTTGTCCACAGCTGACCAACAAGGTTGTTACGCTCTGGCCGTGGATAACTGCGGGGCAGGCCTTTTTCGCAGTGACTTACCAGAGCGTGTTTGCCCGCAAAATACCCTTGCCGCGCCTCCCACAGATGCAAAATCCGCTTCAATCCAATCATTGCCCAAAAAACAGGCGGTGCGAAAATACTGCTTGTGATCAAACACCTGGACAGCTTGTCCACAGGCCACACACAGTTCGCGGCGTTCCGGGCGGGGATAAACCTGGCACGAACCCACAGGCAGTCACCGCAGTTCGAGCCAGACGTACGCAAAGGCGATTGAACAAAAGAAAGGCGGCCAGCTAAATCCTTTGTAAAACAGCGCGCTAAACGGGTTGTCCACATGCCGCTCACAAGTTTGTGCAACTGAAAGTGGGGATAAGTCGCGACCAATGCTTTTGCCCGCTCGCCATCCCGGAAAATGCTGATGTCTTTAACCGGCATGGCGATTAACATAGCCGCTTGCAACGAACCGCATACGAGGCAGCTTTCACCATGAATATCGGATTTATCGGCACCGGCAATATGGCTGGTGCAATGGTTGCAGGTCTGAAGCACACCCACCCGGATTGGCATGTCCATGGTTACAACCGCAGCCAGGAAAAGCTGCTGGACCTGCAAAATCGCTACGGACTGGAACCGGCGGATTCACTGCCCGAGCTAGCGGCTGTGAGCGATTACCTGATCGTGGCGGTCAAGCCGCAGGGTTACGACGCCATGCTGGCCCAGTTGCGCCCGCTGCTGCTGCCACGGCATGTGGTGGTGACGGTAGCCGTGGGTTATGGCATTGAACGGGTCCAGCGCAACGCTGGCGAGCACGTCAAAGTGGTACGCAGCATGCCCAATACCCCGGCGCAGATTGGTGCGGGCATGAGCGCGTTGTGCGCCTCTGACAATGTTAGCGAGGCCGAACGCGCGGTGGCCAAAAGCATCTTCGAAAGCTTTGGCCGCGCCGTGTTTATCGACGAGAGCCAGTTCGATATTTTCTCGGCGGTCGCCGGATCGTTACCGGCCTACGTGTGCATGATCATCGAAGCACTGGCCGACGCCGCCGTGCAACATGGCATGCCGCGCCAGCAAGCGTACGGAGTAATTAGTCAGGCGGTAATGGGTTCGGCGCAACTGGTGCGCGACAGTGGGCGTCATCCAGCCGAACTGAAAGACCAGGTCTGTTCGCCCGGCGGCACCACCATCGCCGCCATTGCCGCGCTGGAAGCAGGTGGCTTGCGCAGTACGCTGATCGAGGCAGTCGGTGCCTGTGTCGTACGGACCAAAGAGTTGTCCGGGCAGAAGTAGACCCAGGTTTTAAACGTAGCCCGGATGAAGCGTGCCCCTCGGGGGTGCCCCCACAAAGCCCCTGGATATCACATATGACCGTTGCAGCGGGGCAGCGGGATTCCGGGATCGCAATGCCGCTATAGGCCACTTACATTTGCATTTGCTTGTGTCGCTCCCCGGATTTTCGCTAACGCTTCATCCGGGCTACGAAATAGCACCCATAAAAAAACGCCAGCATCACGGGCGTTTTTTATGGCGCAAACCCAAACCCGCGTCATCCCAACTTCTTGCGAATCGCCGCTTCAATCCCCGCCGCATCCAGCCCGCAATCAGCCAGCAACTGGTTCTGCTCGCCATGTTCGACGTAGGCGTCCGGCAAGCCCAGTACCAGCGTGTTGATCACCACCGCTTGCGCCGACAGACTTTCCAGCACGGCACTGCCCGCGCCGCCCATGATGGCGTTGTCTTCTACCGTCACCAGCAAGTCATGCGTCGCGGCCAGTTCGGCGATCAGCGCATCGTCCAGCGGCTTCACAAAGCGCATGTTGGCGACGGTGGCGTTGAGCGCTTCACCCGCCTGCAGCGCAGCACCGAGACGCGTACCAAATGCCAGGATGGCAATCTTTTCACCACGGCGACGCACTTCGCCTTTACCCCACGGCAACACGGTCATTTCAGTTTCAACCGCCACGCCCATGCCGGAACCGCGCGGATAACGTACCGCAGTCGGGCCGTCGTGCAGGAACGCGGTGTACAGCATCTGGCGACATTCGTTTTCGTCACCCGGCGCCAGAATCGCCATATTGGGAATGCAACGCAGGAACGAATAATCGAACGAACCCGCATGCGTTGGACCATCGGCGCCCACCAGGCCAGCGCGGTCAATGGCAAACACCACCGGCAGGTTCTGTAGCGCGACGTCGTGAATGAGTTGATCGTAGGCCCGTTGCAGGAAGGTGGAATAAATCGCCACCACCGGCTTCATGCCTTCACAGGCCATACCACCGGCAAAGGTCACGGCATGTTGTTCGGCGATACCGACATCAAAATAGCGGGTGGGATATTGCTCGGCAAAACGCACCAAGCCAGAACCTTCGCGCATCGCCGGGGTAATACCTACCAGACGCTCGTCTTTGGCAGCCATATCGCACAGCCAGTCGCCGAAGATTTTGGTAAATGTCGGCTTGGCCGCAGCTTTACCCTGCATGCCGTCTTCTGGCGTGAACGGCGTCACGGCGTGGTATTTGACCGGATCGGCCACGGCCAGTTTGTAGCCCTGCCCTTTCTTGGTCACCACATGCAGAAACTGCGGACCAGACAATTTTTTGATATTGGATAACGTGGCAACCAGCGTATCCATATCGTGGCCATCAATCGGGCCGATGTAGTTAAAACCGAATTCTTCAAACAACAGGCCGGGCGTAAACAGTCCCTTCAACTGTTCTTCGCTGCGTTTGGCCAGCTCACGTAGCGGCGGCACTTTATCCAGCATGCGGCCAGAGACATTGCGAAAGCCGTTGTAAAACTTGCCCGACAGCATGCGCGCCAGATAGTTGTTGAGCGCGCCAACATTGGGCGAGATCGACATCTCGTTGTCGTTGAGGATCACCAGCAGGTCGACATCACGATCGCCCGCATTGTTCAGTGCCTCGAACGCCATACCGGCGGTCATCGAGCCGTCACCAATAATCGCAATGGCTTTCCGATTTTCGCCCTTGAGCTTGGCCGCTTCAGCAAACCCCAGTGCCGCGCCGATGCTGGTACTGGAATGACCCACGCCAAAGGTGTCGTATTCGCTCTCTTCACGCTTGGGGAAACCGGCCAGACCATGTTGCTGACGCATGGTGGACATGCGCTCTTTGCGGCCCGTGAGCACCTTGTGCGGATAACTCTGGTGACCCACATCCCAGACGATGCGGTCTTCTGGCGTGTTGAACACGTAATGCAGCGCGATGGTCAGCTCAACTGCACCCAGATTGGATGCAAAGTGGCCGCCGGTGCTGCTGATCGAATCCAGCAAAAACTGGCGCAGTTCGGTAGCAACCTGTGGCAGTTCACTTTTGTCGAGTTGGCGCAGATCGCCAGGCAAATTGATTTGGTCGAGCAATGTGGTCATGACTTTATTCTTTTAACTGCGACGGTCGACAATGAAATCCGCCAGGGCATGCAAACGTGCAGCACGTTCACCAAAGGGTTCCAGTGCGGCATGCGCTTGCGCCAGCAACTCGGCAGCTTTGTCTTTGGCGCCATTCAGTCCCAATAGGGAAACATAAGTGGGCTTGTGGTTGGCCGCATCTTTACCGGCGGTTTTGCCCAAGGTAGCGGTGTCGGCCTCTTCATCCAGCACGTCATCCACCACCTGAAAGGCCAGACCCATGCATTTGGCAAAGTGATCCAGCCGTTGGCGGTCTTCATGCGCCAATGGCTGGCCACAGTAAGTGCCCAACACCACGCTCGCCCGGATCAGCGCGCCGGTTTTCAGAATATGCATCAATTCCAGTTCGGGCAGCATCAGTGTCTGGCCGACACTGTAGAGGTCAATTCCCTGACCGCCGCACATGCCCAGACTGCCGGAAGCGCGCGCCAGCACGGCCAGTGCGGCCACTTGATCTTCGGCACGGGCAAAGCTGGCATGTGCGAGCACATCAACAGCATGCGCTTGCAACGCGTCGCCAGCCAGCAAGGCGGTGGCTTCATCAAACTGCACGTGCACCGTCGGTTTGCCCCGGCGCAGCACGTCGTTATCCATTGCGGGCATGTCGTCATGCACCAGCGAATAAGCGTGGATCATTTCTACTGCAGCGGCGGCACGCGCCAGACAGGCTTCATCCGCGCCGACCAGTTCACCGGCGGCATAAGCCAGTAGTGGCCGCACCCGCTTGCCACCATCCAGCACGGCATAGCGCATGGCTTCATGCAGCCGTGCCGGGGCGTGGCTGACCGGGGGCAGGAAATGTTCCAGCGTGTTTTCCATGCGCGACTGAACGTCACGCATCCAATCTTTGAATTCGGTCACGCTGAGTCCCCATCCACTTTGAGGGCTTGCAGGCGGTCGCCTTCCAGGACCTTGAGCTGGCGCTCGGCATCGGCCAGTTTGCCTTCACAGTATTGCAGCAGCTCCTGCCCGCGTTGCCAGGCAGTGAGTGACGCCTCCAGCGCCAGGTTGCCGGATTCCAGCTGGCTGATCAGCGCTTCCAGCTCGGCAAAACCGGTTTCGAAATTCTCCGGCTGTTTGACTGTTTTGGGCATGGTGCAAAACTCGGCGGAAAATCCTGCGAACATAGCTTATTCGCGGGTTTGGCGTCAATGCTGCGCGGATAACTGTCGCACAATCGATTGGCTGGCCCTGGCCCGATATTGACGATTTGCCGCACTCAAGGCAGCCACCTCATCAGCCAGTCTGCACGGCAAATCCCTGCCTGATCAACGGGTCACTTTCGCCACAGCGGATTCAGGCTGGGTGATGGATCCAGAAACCCCAAAATATGCCCAGGCGGATTTATACCAGGTGGAGCACCAATGTAGTCAGTCGCAATGAAATCAGGCCACGGGCATGGAGAAGACTTGGGGCAAGCTCGTTTTCAGCGCGGCAGTCAGGTATTGACGGGCGTTTAGTGCAGGGCGAATGACTGTTGGGGAAAGAACGTGGCATTGCCATTGCCATCGCGGGCTTGCAGCCAGCAGGCATCGCATTGGGCGCTGGAAGACTGATGCATGCTGCAAGCAATCTGGTTTCCCTGCGATACGTCGAGAGGAAGTTGGCGCGTCTCCAAGCGTTCCGGCATACCCTGCGACAAAGCCGCTCGCGCTACGCTGGGGGCAAATCCCGCCTGGATCAGCAAGCGTTGCAAATCATCGGGCTGGCAACCGCTGGCCAGATTGTCGGCCAGCCAGCCTTGCCATTCCTCGTTCAGATAAACCAGACCACGATGCTGCTTACGCATTTTTCTTCCCCGGGTTGAGGGCACGCTCAACCGGTGCCGTTCAGATTGCGGCCATTCTGCCCGTAAGAAGTTTCTTAATCCACCCATCAGACAACAGGATATTTCTGATTGACCAAATGCGTTCTCACAAATAAATGTGCTGCTTTTTATTTGCGAAAACGCGCCATCAACCGAATTTGCAGCATCCTTGATCTTCCTCAACATACGAGGCACCAAAAAACCGACTCACATTCTCATATCGAAAAAACAATTTTGAGTGGCCCTAACGCCACATCAACTTGCATCCAGATCAGATTTTGAAGCGCATCGACAAATCAATCGCCCGCACATCTTTGGTCAACTTGCCTACCGATATGCGGTCCACGCCGGTTTCAGCGATGGCGCGGATGTGTTCCAGATCCACCCCGCCCGACGCTTCCAGCACTGCCTTGCCACGCGAGCTTTGGACTGCGGCGTGCATGTCAGTCAGGCTCATATTGTCGAGCAACACCGACGTGGCGCCTGCATGCAGTGCTTCGTTCAGTTCGTCCAGGTTTTCCACTTCGATCTGGAGGGTGACTTCTGCCGGCGCCAAGGCCCGAGCGGCAGCCAGCGCGGCGCTGATGCTCCCGGCCGCCATGATGTGGTTTTCCTTGATCAGAATGCCGTCATACAAACCAATGCGCTGGTTCTCGCCACCACCCACGCGCACCGCGTATTTCTGCGCCAACCGCAGCCCCGGGATGGTCTTGCGGGTGTCGTAAACCTTGGCATTCGTGCCCGCGACCGCATCGACATAGCGCCGCGTCTCGGTCGCGACTGACGATAGCAACTGCAAGAAGTTGAGCGACGTCCGCTCGCTGGTCAGCAAACCGCGCGCCGAGCCTTCAATCGTGCACAACAAGGTGTCTGCGGCCACGCGCTCTCCTTCTTGCACCTGCCAGAGCACGCGGCTGTTGGGGTCGACCTGGCGATAGGCTTCTTCAAACCAGGCCTGACCGCAGATCACGGCGTCTTCGCGCGCGATCACCGTGGCGCTGCCTTTATGGTCTGCCGCAATCAATTGAGCGGTCCAGTCACATTGGCCAATATCTTCATACAGTGCGGCAGCCACCTGAGCGGCGATAACGTGATTTGCAGGCAATACAGCAGTCATGACTTCTTGTTTCCTGAAAGATATGGATAGCGCGTGTTTTCAGTTGGCCGGTTTAGTGTTCCGGCCATGGCAGCGGTGCGATGGCAGTTTTGACCTCACCGCGAATCCGCGCCAGTGCGGCGTCGTTTTCTGCTTCCAGCCGCAGCGTCAACACTGGCGTGGTGTTGGAAGCGCGGATCAGGCCAAAGCCGTCCGCGTATTCAATGCGTAAACCGTCGATGGTGATCAGGCTGGTGGAGGTCGGAAAGGTCGCACTTTGCGCAATCCGTGCCACCACCGCGTGACCGTCTTCCGACACCGGCACCTGGATTTCCGGCGAAGAAACAAATTGCGGCATGCTGTCCAGCAAGGCGTCCAGGTCGGTGCCTGCGGCGATCATTTGCAGGATGCGTGCGCCGGCATACATGCCGTCGTCAAACTTCCATTGGCCAAACGCCAGGTGGCCGGACAACTCACCAGCAACAAGGGCATTTGTCTCTTTCAGCCGCTTTTTCATATGCGTGTGGCCAGTGGCAATGGCTTCACTGGTGCCGCCCAGTTGCTGCACCCACACCGATACCGCCCGGCTGGATTTCACGTCGTACAAGATATGGCCACCGGGCTGTTTATCTAGCTCTGCCTTGGCGAACAACATCAGAATCTTGTCGCCGGGGACGATCCGGCCACTTTTGGTGACCACGCCCAGCCGGTCGCCATCACCATCAAACGCCAAGCCAACATCAGCGCCGCTGCGAGCCACTTCAGCCTGCAGGTCGACCAGATTGGCCGCCACCTGTGGATCGGGATGGTGATTGGGGAAATGGCCATCCACCTCGGTAAACAGGCCGGTCACATTGCAGCCGAGCATTTTGTATAACTCAGGAGCCATTGCGCCGGTCACGCCGTTGCCGCAATCAATGACCACGTTCAGCGGCCTTTTCAACTGATTCTGGGCGCACAAGCCGGTGAGGTAATCAGGGGTGATATCCAGCGCCGCAACGCTGCCCGTGCCAGTGGCGAAGTCTTCGGCTTCGATCAGGTCGGCCAGACTCGCGAGCTTTTCATCGCCCACGGTCACGCCGCCATCCATGATCTTGATGCCATTGTAATTGGGTGGGTTGTGGCTGCCGGTCACCACCGCGCCGCACCCGTCGGTACGATACAGCGCCGCGAAATACATCATGGGTGTCGCGGCCAGGCCTAGATCGAGCACTTGCAAGCCGCACTCCTGCAAACCACGAATCAGTTGCGCGGCAAGTTCCGGGCTGGATAAACGCCCGTCACGGCCAACTGAGAAACGCTTGTGACCTGCGCGTACGGCCATGGTGCCGGCAGCGCGGCCAATCAGGTAAGCGGCTTGTGGCGTGAGCTTGTCCACGGTGGAACGGACGTCATATGCCTTGAACAGGGTGCGGTCGATGCGGGCCATAATGCCTCCGGTTTACAGACTGTGTTCACAGGCTGTGTTTACAGATTATTCGTGCAGCGCTCGTGACGCTGGCAAATGCGCTTGAAAGAACTTCAACAAGGTGTCGGGCAACCACGCCAGTTGGCCTGGCGGCCTGCCGCTGGCAAACCCGACATGTCCGCCCGTTTGCGGCTGCAGCAAAGTCACGCTGGCGGACACATCCATGCGCGTGGGCAAACTGTGGGCGGGAATAAACGGATCATTGCGGGCGCTGACAATCAGCGTGGGCACCGCAATATTGATCAGATGCGGCTTGCTGCTGGCGGCTTGCCAGTAATGATCCACATTGCGAAAACCATGCAACGGTGCGGTGACCAGGTTATCAAACTCACGCAGGGTTTTTGCCCGCAACAGCGCGTCGCGGTCAATCCGCGTACTCGCGTGCAACTTGAGTTTAGTCAGGGTTTTGGTTTTAAGCGTGCGCAGAAATTCACGGGTATAGATCTGCCGGTTCAACCCGGCATCCAGCACCGCGCCACAGGCGGTGAGATCCATCGGCGCGCAAACCGCAGCAGCACCGTCGATCACCTGACTCGCCGCACTGCCGTTCTCACCCAGCCATTTAAGCAAGGCATTGCCACCCAGCGACACCCCGGCCGCAAACAATGGCGCGTCCGGATATTGCTGGCGAATGCGTCTGAGTACCCAATCGATCTCGGCCGAATCGCCCGCATGATAAGCACGCGGCAGCTTGTTGGTGATGTCGCCGCATGAACGGAAATGCGGCACCACGCCGCGCCAGTTGCGGGCGGTCGCGGCCTGGAATAAAGACAAGGAATAGTGGCTGCGCGAACTGCCTTCCAGACCGTGAAACAGCACCACTAATGGCGCGTCTGTCGGGCCGTCCAGCCAGTCGGTGGCGATCTCGTCGTCGTCGGGGGTCGCCCATAGTTCGCGGCGAAATGCCAGCTGAGGTCGTCCGCCCAATACCAGCGCGGGATAAAGCGTTTGCAGATGGCCGCCGGGCAGCCATGACGGCGCATGGTAATCGGCAATTTCAGGGTTCAAGTCGCGTAGCATGGGCGAAGGCTAGTGCAAGCGGGCTGCGGGTTCAAGCGCAACCCGCAGCAAACAGCGCCTGCGCGCCCGTCAACCCTGCGCGACAGGCTAGCTATCAACGCCAGGTAACGAGTGGACAGGCAATATCGTTACCGGTCAGATAGCGATACCTTTGTCATCAAACATGCCTTCAAACAGGATCGAACTCAGATAGCGTTCGCCCGAATCCGGCAGGATCACCACAATGGTTTTGCCAGCGTTTTCCGGTTTTTTGGCCAGACGCACCGCCACGGCCACAGCGGCGCCGCAAGAGATACCCGACAGCAAACCTTCATCGCGCGCCAGGCGTCGGGCGTACTCGACGGCCTCTTCGTTGCTGACTTGTTCCACCGCATCCACCAGTGACAAATCCAGCACATCCGGCACAAAGCCAGCGCCAATGCCTTGGATCTTGTGCGGACCCGGCTTGATCGGCTCACCCGCCAGCTTTTGCGTTAGCACCGGGCTTGCCGTTGGTTCGACCGCCACCGACCGGATCGCCTTGTTGCGATGCTGTTTGAAATAACGCGAGATGCCGGTAATGGTGCCGCCGGTGCCCACGCCAGACACCAGGATATCGACATTGCCGTCAGTGGCTTCCCAGATTTCCGGGCCGGTAGTGGCAACGTGTATCGCCGGGTTGGCCGGGTTTTTGAACTGCTGCAGCAACACGTAGCGCTCTGGATCAGAAGCTACGATTTCTTCGGCCTTGGCGATAGCGCCGTTCATGCCTTTGGCGCCTTCAGTCAGCACCAGCTTGGCACCAAATGCCGCCAGCAATTTACGCCGCTCCAGGCTCATGGTTTCCGGCATGGTCAGCGTCAGCGGAACACCTTTGGCTGCAGCCACAAACGCCAGCGCGATACCCGTGTTACCGCTGGTAGGTTCGACCAGTTCTTTGCCCGGCCCGAGCAAACCGCGTTGTTCTGCGTCAGCCACCATGGCCGCGCCAATGCGGCATTTCACCGAATATGCCGGATTGCGCCCTTCTACCTTGGCCAGAATGGTGGCCGGCGCGCCATCGGCAATGCGGTTGAGTTTGACCAGCGGCGTGTTGCCGATGGATTGCGCGTTGTCCTGAAACCAGTGAGCCATGAATTCCTCCTCAGATTAAACAGTAAGCAGTCTTTGCGGGTTTACAGCTTGATGGTAACGCCGCGCCACAATCCAGGCGCTGGCGACCACGCAATAAATCAGTGCTCTCACATAACGCACGCAGCGTCATTGCTATCTCTTGTGACCACCTTGTAGTGCGGCGAGTTGCACTGCCACGGCGGTGAGCGATTGGTAAACCGCTGCGACGGTCGGGTCAAGTTGACCGGTGGCGGCAATTTCCAGTTCCACCGTTTTCATGTCATTACGCGCCACCGGGCCGGTCAGCGCCCCCACCGGGCCGCATTGATCCAGATTCAGCAGTGTGCCATCAATCAAGGGGCGCAGAGCCTGCCATGCCGCCTCTCGCGGCACACCTGCGCCCTGCATGCTGCGCAAGGCGGTTTCCATCAATGCCACCAGATGATTGCACGCCAGCACCGCCCCGGCGTGATACAGCAGTTTGTGCGCAGGGTCGATGGCAAATCGTTGCGCGCCTAGTGCATCGAACAAGGGTAACAAGCAAGCCAAGGCAGCTTCGTCGCCTTCATAACCACACCAGGTACCAGCAAAATTGTTCACGGCCAGCGCTGGATCGGCAAAGGACTTGAGCGGATGCACGCTGGCCACGCTAGCACCCGCATCACGCAACGGCACCAACAGATCACTAGTCAGTGCGCCACTGCAATGAAAAACCACATGACCTGGCCGGATCACGTCGCTCTGCAACAACTGCTCTACCACTGACGGGATCGCATCATCTGGGGTGGCGATCAGCGTAATGCTGGCCGTCTGCAAGCCTGGCCAATCCACCACCTGCCCGGCACCGATGAACGCCTGTGCCGCCAAGGCGTGCGCCGAATCTCGCGCCAGCAATCCCTCTACGCCAAGCAGACCCTGGCGGTGCCACTGCCAGGCCAGCGTCTGGCTCAGCCGACCGGGGCCGATCACATTGAGAGTGGGAAGCGACATGCCGCAAACCGCCAAACAAGAAACAAAGGCGAGATGTTACGCCGCCTGACACGCCGGGCAAACGACCCGTTGCATATGCAGCAACGACTTGTGCCATTGGCGGCACACGCGACAGTGCTCGCAAGCAGTCCTACCCCCGGACCACCAAGGCGGGCCATTAATTGCAGGCCAGCAGGCCAGCGCCCCCACTGACCGCGTTGTGTCACAAAAAACTGCTATAACGGCTGCTACCTTTACCAGTTACATTTGAAAACGCCCTTGAGTCGAGGCTTGCATGTCCGAAAAAAATACGCCCGAGTTACCCCTTGATCCTGCTACGGCCGATGCGCCGGTTGATCCGACACGCCGTCGCTTGCTGGAAGGCCTGGCCGCCATTGGCTTGACTGGAGCAGTACCTGCTGGCGAAGCAGTTGCTGCCGCAAAACAGGCAGCGCCAAGCCATCATCGTCATGGTTCGGTGGATGCCCAGCTCAAAGCCAATATCAAAACCGTGGTAGTGATCTATCTGGAAAATCGCAGCTTCAATAACTTGTATGGCGATTTCCCCGGCGTGAAATATCCGCTGTCGGCAGTGGCCGCCAGACAAAGCGCGCAACTGGATCGCAATGGCGAAACGCTCAAGACGCTGCCAAAAATCTGGGGCGGCCTGGTGCAACGCGGGCAGGACGTCGGCGGCAAGCATTATCTGATTGGCGAGGATCAGATCCAGAACTTGCCCAATGGCCCGTTCCCACTCAAAGACGTGGAAGGCCAGCCGCTGCCAGAGGCGGTGATCACCCGCGATTTGTGGCACGTGTTCTACCAGAACCAGATGCAAATCAATGGCGGTCTTAACAACCAGTTTGCCGCGTGGGCTGATTCCGGCGGCCTGGTCATGGGCTATTACAGCGAAACGGCCAAGAACCTGAATATGTGGCACATCGCGCGCCAGTACACGCTGTGCGACAACTTCTTTATGGCGGCATTTGGCGGCTCATACCTGAACCACCAGTATTTGATTGCCTCGCGCACTCCCGAATACCCGAATGCCGCAACCGGCCCGGCAAAGAAGAAAATCGCCGTGGTGGATGGCGGCCCGCAAGGCACCAAGCTGACCGTTGCCGCCAATTCCCCGGCATCGGCCATGGATGGCGCACCCAAGTTCGTCAACAACGGCGCCATCACCCCCGATGGCTTTGCCGTGAACACCATGGCCCCGCCTTATCAGCCCAGCTACATTCCGCCAGCGCAAGGTGGTGACAAAAACCTCTCCGACCCGGCCGACGCAAACGTGTTGCCGCCGCAAAGCTACAACACCATTGGCGATCTGTTGTCCGCCAAAAAAGTCAGCTGGGCCTGGTACGCAGGTGGCTGGCAAGCAGCACTGAACGGCAAGGGCGGCCCGGATTCACCTAACTTCCAGTTCCATCATCAGCCCTTCAACTACTTCACCCAGTTCGCCCCTGGCACCGCCGCTCGCGCCGAACACCTGCGCGACGCCGGCATGGGCGACAGCCCGATTTCCAATCACTTCATTGCCGACTGCATCGACGGCAAGCTGCCAGCGGTGACCTTCTACAAACCGCAGGGCAATCTGAATATGCACGCCGGGTATTCGGATGTGGAGTCTGGCGACCGCCACGTTGCCAACATCCTGGCGCACTTGATGAACGGCCCGCAGTGGAAAAATATGGTGGTCGTGATCACGCATGATGAAAACGGCGGCTGGTGGGACCACGTCGCGCCGCCGCAAGGCGACCGTTGGGGTCCGGGGTCACGCATCCCGGCAATTGTGGTTTCGCCCTTTGCCAAAAAAGGCTCGGTGGACCACACCTTCTACGACACGACCTCCATCTTGCGTTTGATCACGCGCCTGCACGATTTGCCGACGCTGGAAGGCATCGCCCAGCGCAACGCCGCCTTCACCGCCCGCGGCGCACAACCACCCGGTGATTTGACTGGGGCGTTGGTGTTTGGAGTTTGAGGTATTTGATGCGGTGAAAAAAACGCAGCCTGCGGGCTGCGTTTTTTATTGGCTGGCGGGAGACGGCAAATATGTAGCCCGGATTCGCAAAGCAATCCGGGGAGCGATATAGGCAAATGCATGTGCCGGGTTGTCGCATTACCACCCCGGATTCCCGCTTCGCTCCATCCGGGCTACGATGCTTGGCAAACAGCCTGGGGAAACTCGCCAAGCGAGAGCCGGAGACCTTAGGCTCCGACCGACCGAGGGAACGGCGGAGCCGCGCAAAGAACACAGGCCAACAGACTGTTCGTTTCGGTTCTTGACCTTGGGCCCCGTCGGCGCTTGCGCCCGGGTCGCCTTTTTGCTATCCCGCTCTGCGGGACTTTGGTTTCTTTCTTTTGGCGACGCAAAAGAAAGAAACGTGCTCCCGGGCACCCCCGGGTATCAAACGCCTTTAAAACCCGTGCCGAAGGCACCAACACAAACAAGTTTTTGAAGTGGACACCGGCCAATACCCAAAAGTGGACTCTCACCACGTGTGCAATCCACCCCACCAATAAAAAAACGCAGCCCGAAAGCTGCGTCCTTTAAATGCGGCATTAACTGCCGGCACCATCATCAATCCGAATCCGGCGCCAAAGCCAAACCCTCACTCCACCCCACGGCTATGCAAATACTCCTCATAGCCACCCGAGTAGAAGCTGTAGGTGCCATCGCCGTTCAGTTCCAGAATCTGTGTCGCCAGCGACGACACAAACTGCCGGTCATGCGATACAAAAATCAGCGTGCCTTTGTACAGTTCCAGCGCCAGGTTCAGCGATTCAATCGACTCCATATCCATATGGTTGGTCGGTTCATCCATCACCAGCACGTTTGGCGTTTCCAGGATCAGCTTGCCGTACAGCATGCGGCCTTTTTCACCACCGGACAGCACCTTGACTGACTTGTGCACGTCATCACCACTGAACAGCAACTTGCCCAGCACACCGCGCACGATCTGGTCATCGGTACCTGGCTGAGTCCATTGCTTGAGCCAGTCGAACAGGGTGATGTCTTCAGCAAAGTCGGCTTCGTGATCCTGGGCAAAGTAGCCCAGCTGGGCTTTTTCAGCCCATTTCACGGTACCGGCATCCGGCCCGAGTTGGCCGACCAGCAGTTTCATCAGCGTGGATTTACCCACACCGTTACCGCCAATCACCGCCAGCTTCTGGCCCGCTTCCATAATCAGCGACAAGCTCTGGATCAGCGGTTTGTCGAATGACTTGGACAGATTGGCTGCTTCAAACGCCTGACGATGCAGCTTTTGTTTGTCTTCCATTTCAAAGCGGATGTACGGGTTCTGCCGTGACGACGGCTTCACCTCAACCATATTGTCTTTGATCTTGTCAGCCAGCTTCAGGCGGCTGGTGGCCTGACGGCTCTTGGATTTGTTGGCGGCAAAACGCTGGGCAAATGCCTGCAGTTCGGCCACGCGTTCCTTGGCCTTGGAGTTATCGGTCAACAGACGGGCACGGGCTTGCGTTGCGGCCAGCATGTAGTCGTCGTAGTTACCTGGATAAATACGGATCTCGCCGTAATCCACGTCGGCCACGTGCGTACACACCTGGTTCAAGAAGTGGCGATCGTGCGAGATGATAATCATGGTGGAATCACGCTCGTTCAGCGCTTCTTCCAGCCAGCGAATGGTGTTGATATCCAGGTTATTGGTTGGCTCATCCAGCAACAACACGTCTGGATTGCTGTACAGCGCTTGGGCCAGCAACACCCGCAGCTTCCAGCCCGGCGCCACTTCGCTCATCGGACCATTGTGTTGTTCGATGGGAATACCCGCGCCCAACAACAGCGCACCAGCGCGCGCTTCGGCGGTATAACCGTCAAACTCAGCCACGACGCCTTCCAGTTCGGCGGCGCGCATGTAATCGTCTTCTGTGGCCTCCAGATTGGCGTAAATGGCGTCGCGTTCCTGGATGGCCGCCCACAATTCGGCGTGACCTTGCATGACCACATCGAGCACGCGCTCGTTTTCGTAGCCAAACTGGTCCTGGCGCAATTTACCCAGACGCACGCCTGGGTCCAGCGCCACGTTGCCACTGGTAGGCTCAAGATCGCTACCCAGGATTTTCATGAATGTGGATTTGCCGCAGCCGTTGGCACCGATCAAACCGTAGCGGTTACCGTCGCCAAACTTGACGCTCACTTTCTCGAACAGTGGCTTGGCGCCAAACTGCATCGTGATATTCGAAGTACTGATCATCTGTCGCGTTTTCCTCGTCGCCCGGCGCAGACCGCCGGAAAGCGATTAAAATTCAATATTTTGCTTAACCGTGCATTTTAGCATAACCGGACCAAATCTTATGCGTTACGCCCAGCGCCTTAGCCAGATCGAGCCATTTCACGTCATGCGCATTCTGGGTGCCGCCCAAGCCATGCAAGCCGCCGGGCGCGATGTCATCCATCTGGAAGTGGGCGAACCGGACTTCCCCACCCCGCAACCAATTATTGAAGCTGGCCTGCGCGCGCTAAGCACAGGGCAGACTTTTTATACCGGCGCATGCGGCATTCCCCAGCTACGTGAGGCCATTGCCGGGTTTTATCAAACCCGCTTCGGTGTATCCGTCGACCCCGCCCGCATCATCGTTACGCCCGGCGCGTCTGGCGCCTTGCAATTGCTGATGGCCTTGCTGGTTGATCAAGGCAGCGAAGTGCTACTGACCGATCCGGGATATCCGTGCAACCGGCATCTGGTCAGCCTGTTTGAAGGCGTACCGGTGAACGTGCCTGTCGGCGCCGATACCCGTTTTCAGCTTATGCCTGAGCATATTGAACAGCACTGGAATGACAAAACGGTTGCAGCGCTGGTCGCCAGCCCGGCCAACCCCACCGGCACGGTGCTCGAGCCCGCCGAGATCAAAGCCCTGGCTCAGGCCTGCACGGCGCGCGGCGGCACGCTGATTGTGGATGAGATCTATCAAGGTCTGGTCTACGGCCGACCCCATGAAACCGCGCTGGCACTGGACGAAGAACTGTTTGTGGTGAACAGTTTTTCCAAATTCTTTCAAATGACTGGTTGGCGGCTGGGTTGGCTGGTCGCCCCGCCACAGCATGTGGCCGCACTGGAAAAGCTCGCGCAGAACCTCTTTCTGGCGCCACCCACCGCCGCCCAATGGGCCGCATTGGCCGCCTTTGAACCTGGCACGCTGGGCATCATCGAACAACGGCGGCAAGAACTGGATACACGCCGCCAATACTTGCAAAGTGCGCTGGAACAACTCGGGTTTGTCATTCCCGCCACACCGGCTGGCGCATTTTATTTATGGGCCGATGCCAGCCATCTGGGCACGCGTTCTGCGGATTTTTGTGAAGGCTTGCTGCAAGCTCAGGAAGTGGCTGTTACGCCGGGCGATGATTTTGGTTCCAACCCCAATTTCTTACGTTTTGCGTACACGCAGCCGACAAACACACTCAAACAAGCATGCAATCGAATTCATAACTACTTGATATCGAGTTGAACACCGTAAGTTTTTGGCTTAACCTTAGAGAAATCACAAAATCCCGCACCGGCACAATTATCCCCAAACAGTAGGCTCGCTGACGCGCGACTCGCTCTCAGCGCTGGCCGGTTCATGACAGGCAAAGCATATGTTCGATTTCAAAGGCTTGGTCAGCGCTCTGTTCACGCAACGCCTGGACGAGGGCGTGCGTGACTTCAAATCAGCCACGCTAATGATGGCGGAGTTGCCAGAAAGCGACATCCTGCAAGCGCAGATCGAGATCGTCAAAGCGCTGCGCCAGCTCAATACCAACCCGGAAATTTCGTTCAAAGAACGCAGCCGTGCCGTACCCTATCTGGACGAAAAAGCCCGCTCGCTACAGCGCCATTTGGTGGATATCTGTGAAGGCAATATCCTGGACGACAAAGCCAGCCCGCAACAGGTTTTGCCGACCATGCTCGCCTTCTGGCGCGAAATGGGCGATGCCTATCGCATCTGCGTCAAACAAGCCCTGCAAAGCGGCGGACGCGGGCTGGATAAAGCCATCCATATGTTTACGCTGCGCGCCATCACGTACTACGGCGCGCATGCCAAATGGTGCTGGTTGCGCTATCTGGATGTAGAGCCCAACGCCTGGCGCAATCTGCATAAGCTTTATCTATATGCCGAAGAAGGCAACTTTACCGACACGCCACTGGCGGCCTGGGACAACGCTCCGCTGACCGACGTGCGCAGCGAGTACCTGCAAACCTTGATGCTGGCCTTGGCCACACCCGACAAGCTGCAGCCGGTACAAATCGAAACCGTAGCGCTATGGCTGGGTCGCTGGACTGGCTTGTTGCAGATCGAAAAGCAGATTCGCCCGCACTACCAATTGTTTGCCGTGAACGGCGCTGGTTCTACCCCACCCAAACGCCTGCGGCGCGACATGGTTGGCGATAACTGGCGCTATTGGGGTACCGAAGCGTTGGTGCGGCATATGGAAGAAATTCGTGATCAACTGCAGGCGGGCGCCAATCCGCTAAGCCTGAGCTTGCAAGCCGAAGCCGGATCACCCGGCAACCTGGCACTGCTGCAAACGCTGATCAACCTGTGGTCGCAAGATATTCCGCAACCGATCCGTAAACAGGAACGCCGCACTGCCGAAAAGAAAATCAGCGTGGTACGCGGGCTTGATCATATCGCCGCCTTCTTGCGCGGGCAGCGTCCGGAAGATGGTCTGCCGCTGTTGCGCTGGTCAGTCGAAAATGAAAGTACCGGCGGCCTGGCGCTGAGCTACCGCGCGGTGGATGACGACAAGCTACAGGTCGGCGAAATCCTCTGCGTGGCCGGTTTTGGCAACAAGCCGTTCACCATTGGCATCGTGCGGCGCCTGAACAAAACCCGTGACGGCGACGTTCAAGTAGGCGTGGAAGCATTAACGCAAACGCCGGTCACAGTTGAACTCACTCCGTTACCGAGCGGGCGCAGCATTACCGCCGTGTATGCCCCAGACAGCATCAACCCCAACCATGGCCGCTTTTTGATCTTGCCGGAAAGCCACTTTGCCCAGGACCGCGAGTTCCAGTTGGCCGCACAAGGCAAAGCCTGGCGCGTCAAGCTCACACCGGCCATCGAACAAAGCAGCCACGCCACCCTGGTGCGTTTTGCGGTGCTGGAAAAAGTAGTGGTTTGAGGATGATTGCGCAGGGGCTGGTGAATAACTTGCAGTTAACCGCTGCTTGCCCCCTACCCGGATTGGCGGTTTCCCGTTAGAATACGCGCCTTGCAGCGACCAAGGTCGCCCGTGGAGGTTTGGGTGAGTGGTTTAAACCAGCAGTCTTGAAAACTGCCGAGGATGCGAGTCCTCCGTGAGTTCGAATCTCACAGCCTCCGCCAGATTCAACAATAAAGCCCTGATTATTCAGGGCTTTATTGTTTTTCGGCTTTGCGTCTTTCGGGGCAGGATCAATGCGTTGTCTCCGCATCTCCGCAACTGTCTCCGCAACCCACCACAAAAACCTGATGCCGGCTGGTTACGAACCAGTGGATAGACCACGTTCTTCAAGAGCCTTTTCTATCGCCAGATCGACACTGCTCGATGGGTTTTCCACGCCGAGATAAACCCGTTGCAACAACAACTCGACCAAGTCAAACGCGGCAGACGCCTTCAGCTGATTTGGCACTGTTTTGCCTTGGGCCAGCTCGGCCTGATGCTCCATCAGTTGTTTGACCTGGCTTCCCTCTTGTTCTGTCAGCCACTGTTTCGCTACCCAGTCGTTCACGCAGTCGCCAAGGGCTAGCCCAGGCGTGCGCGTGTGCTTCCAGACCAGTTCAAGCACTGTGTTGAGTGTGAGTACCGCCATGGTTATGTTGCCGGTGCGTAATTGAACAGCAGCATTGCGGTAGAGCGCGGCCACATAAGGAGGCAGCTTGCCCAAGTTTGGGATCAGTTCTGATTTAAGCACCCGGGGCGGCCACAACTCCTCCGCATAAGGTGCCGGGCGATTCTCTCCGGGGGCGTACTCCTCGAATATTTCGTCATTGCCTTCTGCTGTCCTGAACACAATGGCAGCGCACTGGGAACATTGGCAGATTTGGTGGTATCGCTCCTGGGCGCAATAGCCAGTACTTTCAACCAAGGCGAACCCCACTGCCTTTACTATTTTGTGTTCCGTTTCCGCACCACAAATGTCGCATGGCAACTGAACACTTGTGTTTTCGTATCCGTCAAACTCCACTTTCGACAGTTCTACTTCAGTACCAATATCAACTTCCATGATCTTGTACTCCTCAAAAGCGTTACGTTTAACCTATCTCACACAACCACTCTTGCACCACCCCGGCACCATCTTTTCCGGCCTGAAATCCGATAAACCGCATCCGCCACTTGCCTGACCTTTCCCGCATGTCTACCAGCTTGGGCTCATACAACGGCGGCACCACATGATCAAATTGCCCATTGCGGGGGCCGCGAGTGCCGATCTGCAGCATATGCCCGTGGTAATTCACTGTTTCCGTCGAGGCCATGCTCAACAGGCCGGTCACGGGCCGATCAAGATGCGTTCCCTCCTCGACCCGCTTGCCGTCCTGGCGCAGTTGATAAACCACCACCCGCATCTTCACCTCGCTATCGGCATGTCGGTCCATCGCGTCGTCCATGCCGGTGAAAGGTGGTTCTGCCGCATCCTCCAGTCCTGTTCGGTACCGGCGCTGGCCATGCGGATGGCACCTCTGCCCCAGCGTGCGTTGATCAGGTCCATCGTGTCATTGAGTGCAGTACGGGTCGTCAGATCAGGATCGTTGCGGAACAGGTGCGCCTGGGCGGTCCCACTCGGTTGCAGGCCGGTGAGCATTACACCTGCTTTGGCGTAGCTGAAGCCGGGGCGATAAATGCGTTTGAGTATCCAGAGCGCGTAGCGGGTGATCTGGATCGTGTCGTCGGTTTCCGGGTCCAGCGCGATGGCCACGTGCTTGGCGTACTGCGGATCATGCGGCTTGAATGCGTTGGTCTGAATAAAGACCGAGATACCCGCCGCAATGGATTTCTGGCGGCGCAGCTTTTCGGCGGTGCGGGCGGCATACACACTCACCGCTTCGCCGAGCGCTTCCAGTGAATGGACCGGATGGCCGAAGGCGCGGGCGCACCGGATTTGTTGTTTGTCTTCTGTTTCCTGCGCCAGGTGGATGGCCAGCACGCCACGCAGTTCCAGTACTGTCCGCTGCAGCACGACGCTGTAACGCTGGCGGATGTTTTCCGGATCGCACGCAGTCAATGCCGCCACATTGGTGATCCCATCCTCCTGCAGGCGCTTGGCAATACGCGGGCCAACGCCCCACACCTCATCGAGCGGCAGCTCGGCCATGATGGCGCGTTGCCGGTCGCGCTCGATGTGGCTCCAGTCGCATACACCGGCAAATTCCGGCCGCTTTTTCGCGAGATGATTGGCCAGCTTGGCCAGCGTCTTGGTCGGGCCAATGCCCACACACACCGGCAGGCCGGTCCACTGCAGCACACGGTGGCGGATCTGCTGGCCGTAATCGATCAGATCGCCGTGAATGCCACCCAGACCCAGAAAGCATTCATCAATGCTGTAAATCTCCTGGTGCGGGCTGAATTCGCGAAGGATCGCCATTACCCGGTTGCTCATATCGGCGTACAGCGCGTAATTGCTGCTGCGGGCGACAATGCCATGCTGGCGCACCATGTCCTGCATCTGGTGCCAAGGCGCGCCCATCTTGATGCCTAGCGCCTTCACTTCTGCACTGCGGGCGATGGCGCAGCCGTCATTGTTCGACAGCACAAGCACCGGTACCCCTTCGAGCTTCGGCTCGAAGATGCGCTGGCAACTGACGTAGAAGTTATTCACGTCAACAAGGGCGAACGGGCTCATTTTGCGACCAGCAACCAGGCAGTAACGACGCCCCAGACGGACAACTCCTGCCCCTCCCCCAGTTTGATTACCGGATAGGCTGGGTTCTCCGGAATCAGGGCTACCCGGCCCGCCCGATTAAACAGGCGCTTCACGGTAAAGTCGCCATCGATGACCGCCACCACTACGCTGTCGTGGCTAGCTTCAATCGCGCGGTCTACGATCAGTGTTGCACCATCCGGGATCGAGCGCGCCGGATCTGGCCCGGTCATGCTGTCACCGCCCACGGTAAAAAAGAAGGTGGCTTCCGGGTGCTGGATGTACCGCTGGTTCAAGTCGACGCGATCCTCCGCCCAATCATCCGCCGGGCTTGGAAACCCGGCAGGTACACGGGTACCCACCAGAGGAACGAGACAAGCAGGCGGGAATGGGCTGGCGGCCTGCGGGCCATGCAGTAAAGAAATCATGATGTCGGTGCAGTGGATTACGAGACGAACCGAGTATAGAACGAACGTTCTACAACATGGAAGCCGAGCCGATGTGCGTACACTATCACGCAGAACCCAATGCCAAGTTTGAGGCTGACTTTGGTATCCAGGCACCTGAAGAAGACGACTGGCCAGACGACGTCTGGCAGGACTACCGTGCCCCGGTGATCGTGGATCGTGGCCACGGCCCGCATGTAGTCGTCGCCAGCTACGGCATGATTCCGAAAACTAGGATGCCACCGGGCGTTCGATACACCACCATGAATGCGCGATCAGAAACCGTCGCGGAAAAGAAAACTTACCGGGATGCGTGGAACCGCTCGCAGCTTTGCCTGGTACCGATGCGGGCTTTCTATGAGCCTTGCTATGAAACTGGTCACGCAGAGCAATGGCGCATTGGGATGGCCGACGATTCATCCTTCGCGGTAGCGGGTCTGATCCGTGCCTGGAAAGAAGCAGATGACCGAGTTTCCTACTCATTCACGCAGCTGACCATCAATGCAGACGACCATCCGTTAATGAAGCGTATGCATAAACCAGGGGATGAAAAGCGATCATTGGTTATTGTTTCACCTTACGATTATTCCGGTTGGCTAACCTGCTCCAATCCAGAACTTGCATATGCCTATTTAAAATCGTTTCCCTCTGAGCAAATGACGGGGCAAAGCGAAGGGCGCTATCGAAAATCATCCACTTGATATGGCACAATGAGCACCAACCTGTGCAACCGTGGGCATATGGACCGCTAATATTTCCGACCTAAACGCATGGATAAATACGAATGCTATCAGCCTTGGTAATGGACCGATTCACTCGCCTTTGCGAACTTGAGACTCAGAAAATTGACGACCAATTAAACCAAGAGATCGGGAAATTAGCCGCAGAGATGAATGCAAACGGCCAGTACCGAAGTGGCGCGTATATCATGTTTGTACAGAAGCAATACGCAAACTCACTTAAAACAAGAATACGCGCCACGTGGCAGGCGATGCACCGGGTCATAAATAACAACGGAGAGGTGATTCAGGGAGAGTCGCGGGAGGAGCTAAAAACCATTATCCGTAGCTCGATAGACCGTGCACTTCACGACCTATCGCCTAGGCTGGAAGCTGCAACAAGGGATCGTCCGCAGAATGTGAGTGTCAGCCTCGTAGAGGCCGCACAAGACTCGTTGCAAACACACGAACTGGAGATTGATCTGTACGTGGATAGTGTGACAAAAAAACAATGCATTGAAGTAAGTCCGGCAGAAGGCACAAGTTATATTTTTTATGGAGCAGTTGGGGCGGTGCAAACCGGGGCGCATGCCAGCGCAAGTATTGTCCAAAACCTCGCCCAGGAAGATCGCGATCAAATAGTTAAAGCTATCAAGCTCGTTATTGAACACGTTGAATCATCAGATCAATTAACGAATACAACAAAAGAAGAGACCATTGCGGTTGCAAACGAAGCATTAGAGGAAATTGGGAAGGAAAAACCTAACAATACAAAACTGAGAGGTTTTTTCGATATCTTGGCTCAGACCGTTCAAACAGTTTCCGCTGCACCAGGAGCCTATACTGCGTTGCAAAATGCTCTCCTTGCGTTGGGAATCAGCATCTGAGCCCGAGAACACTTAAAAAAAAGGCGGTCAAATTGAGTAAACAAGTAATTACTGACATCGAAAAAAACAAACAGACGCGCATTGATGCCGTTAAGGAATTGCTCGGAAAGCCTTTTTCGTTGGAACTAGGCGACGAAGCAATCAAGGCAAAGAGAAATCTTCTCGCCATATCTTTCGTTGCTTCCTTCATATTTTTTTTCAAGTTAAAAATAAGTACTAGTATTTCATTTTCGGGAGTGACAGTAGAAGGATTAACCCAAAAAACCATTTCTGAGGCATTAATAACCCTCCTCACTTACACGACAATTCACTTCACTTGGCTTACCCTAAGCCATTACAGTGAATGGTGCCTCCGGTTAACCGGAACAAGAACAGCCTTTACGACTGCCGCAACTTACGGAAGCGAACTTTTAGACTACCCGGCAGAGCCACGGCAATCCACTCTTTACAATTGGTGGAAAAACAAATCGTTTGCCCTTAACAGTGCCATTGCAGACCTAGCAATAGCACGCGATAAATTAGTTTCTAATTTAGAAAGTCAAGATTTTCAATCTCCCCACGCTGAAACTGCAAACATCCCTCAGCATTGGGTTGGCATCTACACAGGAATAATTGATTCAATTTCCAAATTGCACAACATCCTAGATAGTGAACGCATTCCTGCATCCCTTGAAAGATTCGATAAAAAATTCGAATATTTCGCCACCCAGCAAAATGTGCGATGGCTTGTTTTTGATGCACTAATCCCAATTGCCTTTGCTCTTCTGTCAATTATCACTCAGGGATACAGTCTCTGGAATATATATACCCACCACGTTCCATAAAGCTCTTGGGCTGGACACCAATATCTTTGGTGCCCACAATCTTCAATTCACAAGGCAGACCAACTGTATATAGTCCTGTAAGTGACTTATCTTGATGGCGAGCCGGTCAGCGTCACCGGCGATTCCTGCCAAAGCGCTCGCAAACGCTGGAGATAATTCGGCTGTTCCGGCTCCATCAGTTCCGCTGACGGCGCTGGCCGTTTGGGTGGATCCGGCAGCGGCACTACAACGGGCGGGGACGAACACCCGCACAGCGCCACGATCAATAGTCCGCTGCAAAGAAGCCAGCTTGTCTTGTGCATCTTTTGTTTCCTTGTGTGCGGCCGCATCATTGGCAGCACTGCTGGCCTGCCACTGTTGTTCCTTGCGGCGATATCTAGCTGTGATGGCTGCGACTGCAGACGCTTCCTGGGCATCGCGTCTGGCGTCTTTCAAGTCATGCCGGATATCCGCGTCCTGCATGCCCCAGAAATAAAAAACGGCCGCAAAAGCGGCCACCAATGCTGCTGTGGCCAGCCATCTGGCCCACGGCGGGATAAACGTATCAGTCAGGCTCATGCCACCTCCTTTGCCGGTGCGCTGTAGCTCATCCACGGCGACACTGAATTGACCACCTGGCACGATTCGCCCGGCTTCCATGACCACAGCTTCCAGCCCCAATCGATCCGCAGGCAATGTTTGCTGGTCAGGTGAATCACTTTGTAAAACTGCCAGCCGCAGCTGCCATCTGGATTGATGACCGTGGCATAGAACCACCCCGCCACCGCTTCTCCACCACCGAAGGGCAGCGTACCCCGCAGGGTCTGGGTTGCACCCGGCATTGGCACAAAGCCGACCGAGTCTGAATACGCCTGCCCCGGGTTGCGCCAGAGCCAGAGCACGTGCCGCCAATAGGGAATGGTGTCGGCGCGCAGGGCGGCAAACTGCTTGTCCCCACCCGTGCCGATCCCGTCCAGGTTGCTGTCATTGGTGCTTGCCCACGCCAGCCAGACCGGCAATGTGGCATCGGGCCGTGCAAACAACGCAATGAACGGGGCGAACAGCACAACGATCACAGTCACTATCAAATTACGGATCCAGATCATGGCTTACCCCCGATCCAGAAAGACATAACGCGGGCGCCGTACTTCCAGCACGTTGCGCGGATACTGCGTCGCGATCTGCTGGAAACTCTGGCCGTAGCCTTGGGCCACCTTTTGCGGGTGGTTCACCGCTGTTTCGACGTGACCGAACCAGCGCGAGGGATCGCACCCGGCCCGGGCTGCACAAATGGCACGGCGACTGGCCAGCGTGCCGGGACCGGCGTTATAGCCGTTCAGCATCATGGCGGTGCGCTCATACGGATTGGCGGAACCCCGCACACCGGTAAACAGCGCCCTGTCCTGCAGCACCAGCGCGCGGGCCTGATAGCTGGCCTGATACGGGTTTTGCCATGACCAGCCCACCAGTTGTTGCGCGTAGCGCTTTTTCAGCTCGGCCATGCAGTCGAATCTTGCCGTTTTCGTACATTGCCCAAGGCCGACACCGTACTCCCGACTTGTTTTCAGTTCGGCATGTTCGGACCAGCACTGGCGCGATTTCAGGCTGGTGCAGGTTTCCTGCTCCACCTGCGCAGCTAGCGCAGACCGGTATGGCACATCCGGCCAGAACATCGCCTGTTCCTGCAGCAATACCGGCAAGTTGCGTTTGGCGTTTTCAGGCAGCTCTGCTGCCTGCGCCGGCGACAGCAAGGCCACCAACGCCCAGATCAGCACCGCCATGAATGCCAGCACGGCGCCACTGGCCAGCGCGGCCGCGATGTTTCCTTCTTCGACCGCGCGACGCAACGCGGCACCGAGCTGGAAGCCCGGCAAAGCGATGCGGCGCAGTACGTGAGCCAGCAACACCACGCACACCAGCTCGAATGCCACCACCGACAGCATGTCACCCGGCAGTCCATGCCAGCTGACGAAATGGAGCGATGCAGCCGCCAAGAGCACCACGGCCAGCAACCAGCCGCTGCGCTGCAGATCGCCTTTGATATCGCGCCAGCAGCGCATCAGAAAGTCTTTCATATACCAACCCCACAAAAAGTAACGGGCCGCACCATGCGGCCTCTGGTTATTTCAGGAACAACCCTGACTGCAGGGCTTTCCACATGGTCCAGGCAGCGCCGGACAGCGCAACCCAGGTACTGGTTTTCACAAGATGCGTGATCAATTCCTTGCGCAGCTTGCGGTGCTCGGCCATCTGCTCGATCACCTCTTCGTGATAGCGCCGGTGACCATCGGCATCGCCACCCGGGAAACCGTCGCGGATCTCGCTGGTTATCCGGGTGTTTTCATCCACCTTGGCATTGAGCCGCCGGATTTCTTCCAGCAGGGTATTCAGGGTGGATTCCGGGATTTCTTCTGGCATTCCGCCCTCCTCAAGGCGTAAAAAATCCCGCTCGCGGCGGGGTTAATAAGCGGTGGTTCGCGCAGCTACAGGTTGCTGACGTCGATCAGCACGAGGTCTCCGCCAGCGCGCTGGTTGATGTGATAGCCGATCTGGCCGCCACCCGTAGTGCCGCTGACCAGGATATCTCGCAGCAGCTGCACGCTGCCGCCATTGGCCGACACCTGCACCGCATCCTGCGTCTTCAACGCGAGTGTGCGGTTATTGGCACTGTCATTGACGCCGAACCAGCCGTACCGGTAACTGCACAGCAGCGCGGCATAGTTGCCTGCGGCCAGCCCGGACTGGGTGAGCCCAGGCACATCGGTCCCGCTGGAATCCGGAACCCGGCCACCCCAGACCACTTTCATGTACTGCAGCGCCGAGTTGTAGGTCACGGCGCCACTGGCATCGAGCACGACCAGCCCGGTGCCGTGCGCGGGTAATGCGGTATCGGCCTTTGCGTAGAGGTACACCGTGACGCTCTGGTTGCTGGCGACGGTGGCACCGACTGGCGGCGCCTCAAACGTCCAGGTATTGCCGCTACGACCCGTCAACGCTACCGGACTGGCACTGCCGCCGATGGCCAGCACCTCATTGGCATAGCCGGGCGTGGTGAGCGATCCGGCCGGGTTCTGGCTGGCCCCGGGCGAAGTCAGCGCTACCGTGTATTTGCCCTTGTATTCGAAGTTGCTGTATGCGGCATCGATCTGTAGCACGTTGGCGTTATTGAAGACCTGCAGCCCTGCGTTCATGCACTGGTTTCCCCCGTCAAAAGAAAACGCCAGCAGTGCTGGCGTCGGATTGGTGTTGCCGGTGGCTACGGCAGGGTCGTCTCCCCCGCCGCAGCCACTAATAGCTGCCGTAATACACAGTGCCAGGCACGAGCACAGCTTGCGAATCAGACCCATAGTTGTAACTCCAGGACAACGTATTGCCGGACCAGGTAAAGCTCGGCATGTACGCGTGTAATGAAAAAGAAAAGCCGTTCGGAACAAAGAAGTAGAACGGCGTATTGCCTTGCATCCCGGGCACGCCCAGACTGCCGTTGCCGCTCACCGCTGATGCCCCAAACACTTTGGTCAGCCGATGGGTCACATCGACGGTGAGTCGGCCCCCGGCATCAAATACTTGCAACCCCTGCGCCATCACCAGATCCCCAAACGCACGCGCAGCGTGCCGTTCGCATCAAACACCTGCAGAATCGAATCACTGATGGTCAGCCAGCCGCCATTGTTCGGCCCGGTCATGGTCAGCGTGCCAGTCTTGTCCAGCGACCAGCGCGGCGCCCCGCCGGCCCCAGTGGCAGTCGACTGGATCACGTTGCCGATTTTGGCGTTGGTGATCGTGCCGTCGGCAATGAAGGCTTGGTTCATGAACACCTGACCGCCCGTGATCGCAAACGGCGAGACCAGTCCGGTGCCATTGGGATTGATGATGGCAAAGCGGTCGGCAGCGATCAGCACTTGCGATTCAATCACGCCGCTGGCGTTGTCCACCCCGACACCGATCCCGGCCATATACGTGTGGCCATCTGCGGTCACCTGCGTTTTGACCGACCACATGGCCTGCAACTTGCCGTTGGTACTGGCCAGTGCCTGCGATGTTTGCTGCACGGTGGCCGAGGTATCACCCAGCGACGCCAGCGTGGTATCAATCCGGCTGGCCAGCACCCCATCGGCACTGATTCGGGCTTGCGTCTCGCTCTGGATCGCTGCGCTGTAGTCACCAATGGAGGCGGCGACGGTATCGATGCGCTGCGCATTGGCCAGATCCGCCGATGCGCGTGCATATTGTTCTGACCACACCCCGGCCATGACTGTCGTCGCACCAGCAAACAAACCGGCATCGCCAGCCATGGGCGGGCTGAACCGCGCCACAATGCCGTCCACCCGGGTGACATCCTGCTGCACGTCACCCATCTGGTCCGCCAATGCATCCATACGGTCATTGATCGGCCCGGCCAGCGCGGCCGCATCCTGAATCGGCTTGAGCAGATCCTGCGCGAGCTGGGTTTCGCCAATCTGCCCGGCGAGGTAATCCAGAATCTCGCTGGCGTCGGAACTGCTCTGGCCGTTCACGCCATTGCCGTCCGGATACCAGTCACCGATATTGCCGGACCGGTCCACCAGCCGCGCCCAGAAGAAAAACGAGACGCCGGCCGCCAGCCCCATCATGGTGTACTTGGACTGCGGGTAAGCCAGGTCCGCCAGCTTGATGGCGTCATCACGACTGGCCGTGCGGCTGTACCAGAGTTCGGTGCGTTCTACATCGAGCGCCCCTTCCGGAAAACCCCATGCCAGCTCGATCCCCATCGGCAGCGCTTGCGGCTGCAGGAACGTCACCACCGGTGGCGGCGTCGTCTTGCCGGTCAATGCTGTTTCAACCGAATACGCCGGCGCCGAAATCACGCCGAGCGCATTCACTGCCCGCACCCGCGCCACATAGGCACCCGCGTATATCCCGTCCACCACCACATTCAAAGCGCCGGTACGCGGCACCGACACCCAGTCGCCGTTGTCGCGGCGCCAGTCCACCAGATAGGCAATGGCCTTGTCGGCCGCATCCCAGGCAATGGTCATCGCGGTACGCGCCAGCCCTTGGTCGATCACCGAGTTGGTGGAAAACCGGACATTGGCCGGCGGCGGTTGCACCGAGGGCGGAATCACCGTGATCGGGCGGGTATCAATCCGGGTTCCGGTGTCGATGTTGGCAAACTTGCCAGGCTCATGCTGGACCGCCGTCACTTCAAAAGTCAGTCCTTCTTTTTGCGTAACCGACGTCACCCGATAGGTTGGTGCGGTCAACGTGCTGCTTTCCACCAGCCAGACCGATTCCGGCTGGATCGCTTCGGACCAGTTTGTGCTGACCGTAATAATGTTATCGCTGACCAGCGAGACGGTGCGCGTTTCGCTGATGCCACTGGGCAAGACCACCGTGAGGCTGTCGCCGGTGGCCACGACCGGCGCCCGGTCCAGCGTTACACTGCGACCGCTGGCCATGCGTACCCGGCCACCGATACGGCGGCCGGCGCGATGGTTGTCGGCAATGCGCACGATCTGGCCCGGAGCGGCGAGGACGCCATCCAGCCCGACACTGAATGAAACGGTGCCGGTTTCCAGCTGTGAGGTCAGCAGTGCCCACTGGCCGACGCGTTGCGCCTGGCCTTGGGACACGCAACCAAACGCGCTGATTTCCGTTTGCTGGATGCCGTAGCGGGCAATGCCCTCCTGATTCTCGACATACTCGACCTTTTGCCGGTAGAAGTCGGTCGGGTCATTCCACGACACCAGCGCGACGGTGTAGCGGGTTTTGCGCGAGCTGCCTGCATAGGTGAACTTGCCGTCAATGACGTTGGCGGCGGTATAGGTGTAAACCGGGTCGGACGGCATGTCGGCCACCGAACGAATACCGCCACCGGCCCAGTACGACACGCCGCGAAACACTGACGCCAGATCCTGCAGCACCTTGAGCGCGTCCTGCCGGTCCTGAATGTAGACATTGCAGGTAAAGCGCGGCTCCTGCCCGCCCTTGCCATCGGGCACCATTTGGTCGCAATACTGCGCAATCTGGTACAGCCCCCATTTGTCGACCTGCGCCATATTGAGCAGATGACCGAGGCCATAGCGATCGTTCAGCGCCAGATCGTAGAACACCCAAGCCGGATTATCGGTCCACGCCAACTTGAAGGTGCCGTCCCAGACGCCCGAGTAATTGCGGGTGCCCGCGTCGTAATTCGATGGCACCCGCAAAATGCGGCCGTAGAGATCAAACGCCCGAGCCGGAATGTTGGTGAACTGGGCAGCATCAAACTGGGTGAATACCAATGCTGACATTGGGTACCGCAGCTTGGCGTCGATTACCTCAGTAATGGATTCCACCTTGGTGGTATCCGCCACCGTCGCGCTGTTCTGGTTGGGCGTGGTGCGTACCACCCGCACGACCCAGCCCTGTTGTGCAGCGGGCAGATCAATGCGGTGGCTGCGCTGGTATTCGCTGGTCGTCTTGCCGTCAAAGGCTGTGGCGAGAGCCACCTGATAGGCGCCACCGTCGGTGGAAACCTCCATCTGGTATTCAATCCGAAAACCGGTGATATCGCCGTTGCTGGTGTTGCTTTGCTGCAGCTGTGGCACCGAGAGCCTGATGCGCACGGCGGACAACTGCAGATTGGTCACTGCGCGCGTCCACGGGACCGATGCTTTCAGCTCCACGCCGATGCCAACTTCATTTTCAACGTCGGGCAACCCAGCGATGTAGGTCTGGTCTTGCGTGCCGGTGCGGGTATCAACCGTCACCCGGGCGAAATTGAGTGAGCCGTCGGCGTTGGCGAGCGGTGTTTCATCAAAAAAGACCGACTGCAACCCGTTGGCCAGCCCTTTGATTTCGCCTTCAGAGACCAGATCCAGAATCTTGGCGTAGGCCGTGCTGTGCAGGCTATCGGGCGATTCAACCGGCGTGCGGGTACTGCTGCTGTCGCCCTTGTAACCGACGATCTCTTTCATTGCTGGTCTTCCGCATAAATCCCGGCTGAAATCACCGCCGAGCCGACAATCATTCGCCCATACAACAACGGCACAGGATTGCCCTGTGCCGTTGTGTTGACCGCCCCGTTAAAGTTGTAACTGGCGCCGTTGTCGGGTCCGTCCTTCGTAGACAGTCCCGGCGAGACCGGCGAGAGCATCTGCAACACTCCGCCAGCAACCATGCCGACCCCCATGCCGACGAGCTGCGGGTTTTCGAGATAGACGCCGACGACGATCAGCACCACGCCCAGAATGGTCTGCAGAATGCCGCCCCGTTTGCTCCCTTGCAGGATCGGCGCAATGCGGATTTCGTCGGCCCCCACCGGATAGCGCAGCTGGTCAGGCGCCAGATTGCGTTTGCCGAGAAACACGGCGTACGCCAGCCCACGATCCTTGCTGCTCATGAGTTCGCCCTCAAACCCGGGCAACAACATGGACAAGGCGCGCACTGCTTCTGCAGCGCTGGCCACGGCCAGACGATGGATACGTCCGAACCGGGCACCAAGCTTGCCGTACAGGCGGATGGTTCTGAGTGTTTCCATAGGCACCAAATGAAAAAGCCCGCTTATGCGGGCTTTAATGAATAATTTTAGACTGTTACTTACTACGTTTTTGCGATCTACGCTTTTTAGGGAGATTGACCTGCTGCTTCTGGATCTCGGTTTTTGCCTGTGGTTTCTTGGTCTCGACATATACTTGAGGCGGGTCAGCCTCGTGCTGCACTACCGGCAAAGGCTTTTTTTCTAAAGATGCCACCAATTGACTATTCTTGGTTTCTTTATTCGAATCCCGAAACCTCACTAACCCTGCCATTACACTCGCACCGAAAGCGGCAAAGAAAAGAGAAAGCGCATTCTGGATATAGTGCAGTATCTTCTTTAGTCTCTTATAATTCTCACGTTCTTTGATGTTTATCCCAAAACCTTTTTTCCACAACTCCAATTCACTCTTGTCTTTCTCCATCGGCTCTTTACCATTTGGAGCCAACCTTGCTATTGCATCAGTATATTTAGTCTGGTATGCCTCTGCTTGTATATTGAAAAAATCCACCTTTTCTAATATTTCATCGCAGACAACATATTGACCTATTGACGTAACCACAAGCTCGGCGGCCAAGATGAAAACAATGAGTCTTCCACTGGCCACTCGAATAAGCATCGCCAGAACAAGAGTGGTCGCCAAAACTACGCCTGTACCTAGGATTATCAAATAACCCTTCATACCATATGGAAGATCGGACTGCTCTGAGGCGTTCACCCATGAATAAATAAATACTCCCGAGACTAGCCAGAATAACGGGAGTCCAAAAACCATACCAATGACCTCGCCATCAAATTTTTGTTTTAACTTAACGAACACTTCTTTCATTTCCCCTCCAAAAATAAGTGGGGGGGGATTTTGCACCGAAACGTTAAAGTATTTCTATAAAAAATTCGGGCAAGTAACAAATATGAAACACTAAATAGCGTAACGTACGTATCCTCTCGCACATTCCCGCCAATACCCTCCAAACACATCGCGACTCGACAATCGCCCGTACAGGTGATGCAACATGAACCCGTCCCCCAGGTAAACCGCCGAGTGGTTGGCATCATGGGGCGAGCGCACCTGCATGAGGATCACGTCACCTGGCTGCAGATCGTCGTTCACACGAACGAAACCCGCCTCGGCAAAGTGCGTCATGTACAGGTTTTCGTTGCGCTCCCACCAGCCGTCAGCCGGTAATCCCCCCGTTTTTAACCGGGGTCAGAAGTAGAAGTCATTCGGTTAATGCCAACTTCTGTTTCGGGGTGATTCCTCCAAGCGCCATATTCGGCCGCTCGTGATTGTAAGTCCACATCCAGTTCGTCGCATGTTCCT
>NZ_JARLJK010000105.1:0-1669 GCF_031291215.1 Silvimonas sp. | reverse complement strand
ATGCTTCGGGTTCGCCAACACCTTGCGGAGATCGCGGTAGCCAGAGACGCCGCCGCAGTCCTCTGGCGGCACAGCATTGGCTCCGTCGAGGCAGATCGGAGCCATCGGCACGGCATAAAATGGCAAGCTTTTCTCCAGTTTCACTGTGTGCGTCCAATCGTCACCGAAATCGTATGTGTACTGGAAGCTGTCTCCCGTCGCGGCAATAAGCATGTCAAGCGTAGCGCCATCTTCATCCGCCTCGTCCTCTTCCAATCCGTCAAAGCCGTCGTCGGTGACGAGCCGAAAGCTGGTGCCCTCGGCCGTGACAAACTTGTGCAGATGTGAGTTGGTCCAGCCCATTGTGATCTGCAGAAGTTCGTGAAACATCTCCAGGGGTATGTCGCGCGGTACGACGAGCCTGCGCCAGATTTGCGGTCGAATGCCATCAAGCGACACCTTGAATTGGCAAAGGCGAACAGGCTTAGCAAGTTTGCTGGCAGACTCGGTCGGTCTTGCAGCCCTCGTAACCTCGGCAGTTCCATTACCGATCAGTTCAACCATCAAGGCTGCAAGACGCGCCTCGATGTTCATCGGCTGCTTCTCGTCGGCCAGAATCTTGGCGGATTCGGCGCGCATGCCTTCGACGATCTTGTTTGCCTGAATATTGGTGTTACGCATTGTGGCCATCGCGTTGAAAAATCCTCGATTCGGTTCAGTCGTAGGGGCGGCGAACCATGGGCTATTTTACTACATAGTTGGGTCAAATCGCCCTCGGCCAAGTCGAACGCAGTGCTCAGGACAGTGTTGTCCAGAAAAATGTCTTAAGACTTGCCGTCGCATCCTGGCCAGTTCAGGAATAACGCAGAGCTGAAGGCCATAAATGAGCCTTTCGTTAACGAAACACAGGTAGAGGCGGCATTGGGTGGTTTCCTTTGCTCGCTGCGGTTATCATCGACTTGATAGCGACGGGCAATTCATAGAGGTCATAGTATTTCGTAATCCACATCTTATTCTCAAGATGGCTCACGATAAGAAGGCGGGATGGAGAAACGTTCGTCGGTTCGCTCAACCCAGTGGGCAGCGGCGGCAGCAATTGCAGAACGCGAAAGGCAGCATTGTTGGTGATGCTGGCGGAATTCCATTGGACGCCCAAGTTCCACATGTTGCGACGCATGTCAATCGCGCCGTTATCACTGAGAATGTAATCCTGAAACTTTATGTCGCCACCTTTGCGAAACCACGTGAAGTACAAGAACCAGTGTTTATCTGCCATATGCTGCATTTCGGTCTTTGCATGCATCCCGAGCGCCTCCTTGAAGGCCCACTGCGGGTAGTCGTTTCTTGCGGTCAAATCAGCGCCATGCTCCGCAAGCAACTTAACGCAAGCAGACTTGCCTTCCTTTGTGGCGAACCGACAGGCGTTCCAGTACCGTTCAGACATCGTGACCATATCTGACGGGCCATCAAAAACAGGGGCGAGGCCGTTTTTGTACGAACTATTGGATGCGTCCGTGAGTGCCGTCTCGCCCAAATTATCTTTAGCATTCACATCCGCGCCGTTGGAGATCAAATCTTTAACACAGTCCACATCGCCGTACAGCGATGCCCACATGAGCGCCGTCATTCCGTCTTTCTGCTTGGCGTTAACGTCTGCCCCCTTTGCCACGAAAAATCGGAGGCAGTCACT
>NZ_JARLJK010000104.1:0-1285 GCF_031291215.1 Silvimonas sp. | reverse complement strand
CTTGAGCAGATAGTCGTGAATGATCGAGTTGCCTTCATTGTTCTTCTGGTGCGCCAGCATCACGGGCGTAAAGATGCCCGTCCGGTCCTCTGGCTGCGTGAAGGCTTCAATCGTCTTCATCTCTGGAAACGATTGAAATCCGTACTCGGTCACGAAGCGGGCATGATGAGTCTCATAGGTCGAAAACGGCACACGCCCATGCCATACATCCCAGATATGGTCGTCTCCAGTCTGATACGTTGGTGAGACGGCCTCGTAATCCGCACTTGGAGAGCTAGGCCAGTAAGGAGTTTCTGGAGCCAGCCGCGCCACCACGCGCGTCAGGATGCCGCTGAATTCTGTCAGATAGTCTTGCCACATCTGAAACTTCACGTCGGGAGCAAGCTTCGTTCTTGCGCCCCAGTTCAGGGCTTCTTCCGTCTCGTTGTTGCCGCACCAGACGACGATGCTCGGATGATTGCGCAGCCGGCGAACCTGATCGTCGGCCTCGGCCTCAATGTTCAGCTTGAACGCATACGTCCCCGGCTGCCAATCGTTGCCGAACTGAAAATCCTGCCAGACCATGATGCCCAACTCGTCGCATATTTGGTAGAACTCATCCGTCTCGTAGTACCCTCCGCCCCAGTGCCGAATCATGTTCATGTTGGCGTCGCGCGCCGACTCCAGAATGCGGCGGTAATCAGCGGTGGTTACGCGATTGGGAAAACTGTCGAACGGAATCACGTCCGCACCTTTGGCAAACACAGGAATCCCATTGACGACCAGTTGAAACGAGCGTCCCCACTGATCCGGATGACGGTCAAGAACGATAGAGCGAAGGCCTGCCTTGGCCGTACGCGGTTCGGCCCACTGTCCGCTGATGCCAAGTTGCGCCGTAAATTCATATAGCGGTTGCTCTCCGTAGCCCGCCGGATACCACAGCTTCGGGTTCCGAATTTCAATCGGCAGATCGACAATGTTGCGTCCGGCGTGAAGATTGGCCGCCGTCGTCACAAACACGGGCATGCCTGCAACAGGAGCACCGGCCTGGTGGTAACTCACAGTAATGCGCGCCGGACCAGCGCTTGATGCCTCTACCTCGACCTGCGCATCCACATGCGCTACTTCCCCGCTCACATCGCGCTGGCGGATAGCGAAGTCGGCAATGCGCACCTTATTCCATGCCTCCAGGCGAACCGCCCGCCAGATGCCGCTGGTCACAAACTGCGGACCCCAGTCCCATCCATACTCATAGGCAGCTTTGCGGATATATGTCTTGGCCGCCGTGCCGGTCTTTGCCTGCCAT
>NZ_JARLJK010000103.1:0-1224 GCF_031291215.1 Silvimonas sp. | reverse complement strand
CGCCGTCACCATCCGCCCACCCGGTGTCAACCAACGAAAGCGCGCCGCACGCACCTTCACGAATCAGATGGCCACCGGCGAGAGCATGCGCGCGATCTTCCACCGTGGCTACCAGCATGCGGCTGCGTAAGCATCGTGAGCCGCGCATTGCACTGTATAGCTTAGTCAACCATTGAATTCACATTGCGTTAATTAGGCGTATGAAATATTTCGAACAACGGCTGGAATTATTTTGTTTGAATTGAGTTGGTTAGTACGGTAGTTTTACTGGCTTGGTCCACCCCACTTCCACAACATCCAATCAATTGAATCATGAATCAACATATGCTGGGTTGTTTCTTATTGCTTCATCGCACTTCTATGGTGCCTGTTTGAGTCTAAGACGCCTTCTGACTGCGATGTTGCTTTTGACGCACGCTGCGAGCGCAAGGGTCATGCTCTCGGGCGCGGTTGGCCAGCCTGACGTATCGAACAATATCAGTTATGCTTCTCAGCTACTTCAGGTAGACTCATCTGCAGGTGCAGGCGTCACGTGTTCCATTTGAGGCTCACTTCACCCGCCGCCCAGTCTGTTATTCAAAAGTTTTGAATAAATGACTGGCGCACTGACGCCGTCGAGCGAGCTGCTCGTCGACCTGCGAGACTCTCTCCGCCCACCTCGCACCACCAGGGCAGCAGCGTTGGGTGTACACCGACGCACACGCGCGTGTGCTTCCCTCCCCCTGCCACTCCATGCCGCGCACTTCGCGTGCACGTCACACGGCGGAGTCGATCAACCCGACGACGACAGCAGCAGCAGTGTCGGCAGTGTCGGCAGTGTCGCCAGTGTCACCGATGCACGCGACACAGGAAGGTGATGCGACCTCGACGTCTACTCAGGATGCCGCCCGTGCACTGGCCAGCCTGTCGTGCGCGGTCGGCGACTTCGATCGCACCGTCGCCGCCATTCGTGCACAAGATTCAGCCGCACACCTGCGCGCGTTCGCCGACGCGTGTCACCAGAAGGAAGGTGTCGTACGAACGCCGATGGTACTCCTGCAGATACTCGCGCTCATGCGGCAGTACGAATGTCTGTCGGCACTCGCGGGTACGGCGGCCGAGAGAGCCGCTTCCGCCGAGTTCGGCTGCAACCTCGAAGCACACGGTGCGTACTGAACTGCTGCAGGCGCCAGTGTCGCCGCGCACAGCCGTGTGAAGATCGGCGTGGCCTCTTCCGTACTGACT
>NZ_JARLJK010000102.1:0-1203 GCF_031291215.1 Silvimonas sp. | reverse complement strand
GAGTACGACAGCCAGTGAGACAGCCTCAGCATCAGCATCCAGTGGCAAGTCAGGATCAGGAAGTGAATCGAGCTCAGTGTCGGAATCAATGTCGCAGTCAGCCAGTGTGAGCAGCAGCGGCAGCGTGACCAGCACCGCATCCGCAACAAACACAGGCACAGCAAGTGACAGCGCCAGAGTCACTAGCAGTGTGAGTGAGACAAGCAGTGACAGCACAAGCGCGTCAGTGACGGCATCAGCCAGTGACAGTGCAGCAGTGTCATTGACAATGAGCGTGACGAGGACGGGGACAGAGTCAAGCGCGGCCAGCGGCAGTGCGAGTGTGACGTCATCCGGGTCTGTGACAGCGACGTGGACGGGATCGGCTTCGGCATCCGATTCTGTTGGTGCCACGGCGACGGCGACATCGACGGCGACAGGTAGTGGAAGTGCTACAGGGTCGGGCAGTGCGAGTGAATCTGTGACGTTGACGGCCACAAGAAGTGAGAGTGTGACAGTGACAGGGAGCGAGAGCCCAACAGAGTCAAGGATGACGAGTGAGAGTGTGAGTGTGAGTGTGACCAGCAGTGTGAGCGTGAGTGAGAGTGAGAGTAGGAGTGGCACAGCGAGTGTGTCACAGTCAGTGTCGCTGTCGTCAGCATCGTCAGCATCGGTATCCGTTTCGGAGAGTGGGAGCAGCTCTGAGTCACGGAGTGGAGCGTCTAGCGCAAGCCAAACAGTGTCATCGACGATGAGTGAGACAGAAACGAGTACAAGCAGTGCGAGTGGTTCAGTCGCAGTCGCAGTCTCAGCCTCGGTTTCGGTCAGCAGCAGTGGGAGTGGATCAGGATCAGAGTCTGTGTCCGAGTCTGCGTCTTCTGCTGGCAGTGGCAGTGGCAGTGGCAGTGGCAGTGGCAGTGGCAGTGTCAGTGTCAGTGTCAGTGCCAACACGAGTGTGTCTCCATCATCCTCCAGCAGCGACACGGCATCACAATCGTGGACAGTGACAAGTGCCGCTTCGGCATCTGTGAGCCACAGCCCAAGCGACAGTGCGAGTGTGTCATGGACTCAGTCATCGTCAGACACAGCTACAGGTACAAGCTCAGAATCGGGCAGCGCGACTGGCAGCGGCAGCGGGTCGTCCACCTTGGGCACATCAGCCACTGGCACAGCGTCAGAGTCAGCCTCGCAGTCAGAGTCTGTGACGGTGACGGTGTCTGGCTC
>NZ_JARLJK010000022.1:0-1233 GCF_031291215.1 Silvimonas sp. | reverse complement strand
ATCACGCAGCAACCCACCAACCAGACAGTCATGGGCGGAGGCACGGCGAGCTTCAACGTCACGGCTTCGGGTACGGCGCCCTTGGCTTACCAGTGGCTGAAGAACGGGTTGGAGCTGACTGATGGGGGCGAGCTGTCCGGTTCGGCTGCCACCAACTTGATATTGACTGCGGTCAGCACCAATGACGCAGGAAACTATACCGTCATCATCACCAACGCCTGGGGCAGCGTCACCAGCAGTGTGGCCGCTCTCGCCGTGGTGTTCCCGCCAGTGATCACCAGCCAACCCCAAAGCCTGACGGTAAGCAACGGTAGTCCGGCTGGCTTCGGCGTCACGGTTTCAGGTTCGGCGCCCTTGGGCTGTCAATGGCAGAAGAACGGGGTGAATCTGACCGATGGCAGCGAGCTGTCCGGTTCGGCCACCACCAGTCTGGCCTTCAACCCCGCCACGATCGTCGACACCGGGAACTACACCATCATCGTCACCAACGCGTGGGGCAGTATCACCAGCAGCGTGGCCACCCTTACAGTTTTGTCACCGCCAGTCATTGTGCTGCAACCCGACAACGAGACCATCGTGGGAGGGAGCACGGCAAGTTTCAGCGTCACCGTCTGGGGCACTGCGCCTCTAGGATACCAATGGCAAGAGAACGGGCTGGATCTGACCGACGGCGGCGAACTATCAGGTTCAGCTACCACCAACCTGGTGTTAAGTGCCGCCGCGATGAACGACGCGGGGAGCTATACCATCATCATCACCAACGCGTGGGGCAGCGTCACCAGCAGCATGGCCACCCTCACGGTGGTGTTCCCGCCGGTAATTACCAGCCAGCCCCAAGGCCAGACGGTGACCAACGGTAATCCCGCCGGTTTCAGCGTCGCGGTTTCGGGTACCGCGCCCCTGGGATACCAGTGGCAGAAGAATGGAATAAATCTGACTGATGGCGGCCAAATTTCAGGCTCAGCCACCACCAATCTGGTGTTGGGTGCCGCCACGATAAACGAAGCGGGCAATTACACCATCATCGTCACCAACGCGTGGGGCAGCGTCACCAGCAGCATGGCCACCCTCACGGTGCTGGCGCCACCAGTGATCACGCAGCAACCCACCAACCAGACAGTCATGGGCGGAGGCACGGCGAGCTTCAACGTCACGGCTTCGGGTACGGCGCCCTTGGCTTACCAGTGGCTGAAGAACGGGTTGGAGCTGACTGATGGGGGCGAGCTGTCCGGT
>NZ_JARLJK010000021.1:0-4845 GCF_031291215.1 Silvimonas sp. | reverse complement strand
TGCGAAACCCCTAGCATGCGGCTAGGCGCACCACCTGTCCAGTGCATGCGGAGCGGTGGCCGAGTGGTCGAAGGCGCTCGCCTGGAAAGTGAGTATACGCCAAAAGCGTATCGAGGGTTCGAATCCCTCCCGCTCCGCCATTTTCTTAATTGTAACAATTTTATCAACACCTTAGGGAGAAGGTGCTCAGAATAGTCACAAGCCTGCCACCAAAATGCTTTTCAGGTCCCTATGGGGTGTCTACTGGCGTGCGATCGATGCAGTGGCACTGTCCAAAGGTTTTTGTCGCTGTAAGGCCGCTGCATTTTGAGGCAACGGCGATGGTGGAAGCCCGTAACTTAGCTTCGTATCTCCGTTGCCACCGTCGCTATCACGACAGAAGCCCGCAGCATTCCTACCGGTACTCGCCACAAAGCATCAAACGCGGCAGCGTACTTCGCGAAAGCCGCGACCTGCTCAACCGATACCGTCAGCGCGCTATCATCGAGATTGCAAGGTAGTTCCTACCAACGCGATTCAGTTCGCAAGTCAGCAACGGCAAGCGTCAGAATTGCGCTCAGGCTTCAAGCGTCAGAATTGCGCTCAGGCTTGCGGAGCGACGATAGGTGTTTGTTCCTGCCAAAGAATCTCCATGGGAAGAAATGCACCTCCTGACCCAGACGTTCCGAGAAAAGCAGCCGTGAGGGCTGGGGCGCGCAAGGCATTAGCCACTTTCCTTGCAGCCGCCTTTGCATCACGTCCGGGCAAAAACGCAATCAAATCCTGCGCCATGGGCGCGAGTGAACACACCGGCACCGAATGCTGCGAATTAGCCTGCATCACAAGCATTAACCAAAGGTTTCCTTCTGTTATAAATATGTTAACGGGATGACTATTTTCATTTTTCCAACTTACCGTCTGACCTAACCCAGAAGCCCCGGAAATTAACCCTGCCGACTCCATATGAATTAAATGACGCTCATCTGTCATTTCGGGCGGTCTTATAAGTATTTTCGGAGCAAATTCGCCAAACGCGTTGGTGCACAGGTCAGAAAATAATAAAGCCTCTTGTTGCGAAAACTCTGATAAAAAGCGCAATGTTCTTAGTGAGAATCGACCGGGCTGACGAATTTCACCGGATAGAACACGGCTCCAAAGTTTTTGCATTCGTTCCGATGAAGCATCTTCGGCGAAACGCTGAAAAACATTCAGCCAATCTTCGTCAACATCTGGTACAGTTTCGGCATTTGATTGTATAGAATCGTCTGGAGAGCGTAAATCTTCAAGCGCCGCTACCGCTATTGATTCAACATTAGATTGGCGACGGAACTCTTTGGCGACCAATCTTGCGGCGACACGCTCTCCTATTTCATCATCGGCTTCAATATAAGCGACGGCTTGCTGAGCCTGAGCCTTTATTACTTGAACCTTCGCATCACTATTTGCGTCAATAGCTGCCCGCACCGCTTTGAGCTTAGCGGCGGGAATTGCGGCGACATCCCCCACAAGGCTTCCGATGGCCTTTCGAGCGGAGAGCAATAATGCAGTCGGAATACCGCCAAATTCGATGGCTGGGGTGAGCTGCCTTGCGGCTTCCACAAGTTGGTTAGTGTCCATTCTTGAAGCGTTGCAAAATTCGGCGATATAAGCAAGGCATGGTACCAGATTTGCAGCTTTTTCAGAATCCGGGCGGCTAGGAGGTAACTTACGGCAATTATTTACGGTCTTGATAAGAGAATAGCATTTCTTTTATGTCTGGAACTTCGGTTCCGGGTTCGTATCCAAACCAATGCATTGCAAGATTGCCAATTCCCTCCAATCGGATCATTATATTTTCGTTGCATTTTCTAGCTGCGCTAAAATATGTGCGCATCATTATGTTTGCATAGTTTGGAAAGTATATTTCCACATGATCTATCAACTGTTCCGCCATCACGCGTTGCAGTTGCCAGCTAGGCATACTTTCCTTGCGAAACTGCGATACGAATACGCCAGCGCCATCAATGTGCTTGCGGCGCTGATAGGCATCTAACAGGACGCGGTAAATGCGGCCTGATGTACCGGTTTTGACGCAGATGTCTCCGCCGTGACGGGCCGGGCTGCGGTTTGGCGGCGGGTTTCCGCCGATCGGTTTCCTGCCTGCCTTCTGCGAGCCGGGCAAAGCCTGAACACGACAAAGTCCGCGCTTGGGTCAAGGGCTTCTGGGCCGCCAGTGCCGAGGACGAGCGCGCCGCCACTTTCCACGCGCTCGTTCGCCACCATCACGAAACAGCGCAGCGATCTGAGATTCAGTTTCATACCTTCAGGGTATGGGGGCCAGACCGCAACGATCTTTGCCATCGGGCGGTAAAGAAGGCTAGCCACGAAACACCAATCATACCTGGAAAGAACGGCTGGAATGGCGCGGCTCGCTAAAATCGATACGTTCATCATCGATCTGCCGACCATTCGTCCGCATGTTCTCGCGATGGCGACGATGCATCGCCAGTCGATGGTGCTGGTGCGGATCACCGATTCCGATGGCATCGAGGGGATCGGTGAAGGGACGACGATCGGCGGGCTGAGCTATGGTGATGAAAGCCCTGAAGGTATCAAGCTGGCCATCGATACCTATATCGCGCCACTGCTCGAACAGGTTGACCTGTCGCGGGTTGGGTCGGTCATGGCGACCATCGGCAAATACGTCGTGAGCAATCACATCGCCAAATGCGCGGTTGAATCCGCGCTACTGGATATCGCGGGCAAACGCCTTGGCGTGCCGGCCAGCGAACTGATCGCGGGCGGGCGCCGCCGCGACAGCATGCCGGTGGCCTGGACTTTGGCCAGCGGCGAGACCGGCACCGATATTGCCGAGGCCGAGGCAATGCTCGAAGCGCGTCGCCACAACATCTTCAAGTTGAAGATCGGCAAGCGCCCGGTCGCCGCCGATGTCGCGCATGTCGGTGCGATCAAGGCGGCGCTGGGTGACCGCGCCAGTGTCCGGGTCGATGTCAACCAGGGCTGGGACGAAGTGCAGGCCGATCGCGGCATGGCCATGCTGGCCGATGTCGGCTGCGATCTGGTGGAGCAGCCGATTGCCCGCCATGCCGTGGCAGCGATGGCGCGGCTGTCGGCCCGGCACGCCATTCCGATTATGGCCGATGAAGCGCTGCATGGCCCGATCGACGCCTTTGCCATTGCCGCCAATGCCGGTGCGCGGATCTATGCGATCAAGATCGCCCAGTCCGGAGGGGTATTCCCGGCGCATGCCGTCGGCATGATCGCCGATGCAGCGGGGATCGGGCTCTATGGCGGCACCATGCTGGAAGGCACAGTCGGCACGGCGGCTTCTGCGCACTTGTTTGCAACGTTTGCGCAGTTGCAGTGGGGCACCGAACTGTTCGGCCCGCTGCTGCTGACCGAAGATGTCGTTACCGAACCGCTGACATATGCCGATTTCGAATTGCGCGTTCCGACGAGCCCCGGCCTTGGCGTCGCGTTCGACGAAGACAAGCTCGCGCATTTTCGCCGCGACCGCACCACAAGCCACCACACTCTTCAGGGAGCCTGAGCCATGCTGTTCCAGGTTGAAATGACTGTCACCATCCCGCTCGATTTCGACAAGGCCGAGGCCGACCGGATAAAGGCGGTGGAGCTTGCCTATTCGCAAAAACTGCAGGAAACCGGCGAATGGCGCCACATCTGGCGGGTGGTGGGCCAATACGCGAACGTGAGCATTTTTGACGTTGAGAGCAACCAGCGGCTGCACGAGATCCTGATCGGCCTGCCGCTCTATCCGTTCATGACCATCAAGGTCACGCCGCTGTGTCGGCACCCTTCATCCATTCGCGATGACGACCGCTGAGCTTTCTTGGCGCTAAAGCTTTCTTGGGAGAGAAACCATGCTTCAGAATTTTGTCCAGACCCCAGCCATCCAGACCCTGCTTGACCGCGCCAGCGGCAAGGATGTCGAAGGCGGCAACGACCGCCTGAAGGTCATCCTGCGTGACCTGCTCGAAGCGGCGATGACCATCATCGTGCGCCATGACGTGTCGGAAAGCGAATTCTGGCAGGCGGCGAAGTATCTGGCCGATGGCGCCGGTGAAATCGGCCTGATCGTGCCGGGCGTGGGCCTCGAACACTTCATGGACTTGTACCTCGATGCCAAGGATGCCGAAGCCGGGCTGACCGGCGGCACGCCGCGCACTATCGAAGGCCCGCTTTATGTTGCGGGCGCGCCGCTCGTCGACGGGACCAGGGACGTCAATCTGACCAGCGACGAGGACGACACGACCTCCCTGTTCATGAACGGCAGCGTGACCGGCCCCGATGGCGAGCCGGTCAAGGATGCCATCGTGCATGTCTGGCACGCCAATTCACAGGGCTGGTATTCGCACTTCGATCCGACCGGCGAACAGACCCCGTTCAACAACCGTCGCCGCATCAAGCTTGGTGCCGATGGCCGTTATGCGTTCCGTTCGAAAATGCCCAAGGGCTACTCGGTGCCGCCCGCTGGCGCGACCGACCTGTTGATGCAGGCGCTCGGGCGTCACGGCAATCGCCCGGCGCATGTGCATTTCTTTGTCGAAGCGCCCGGCTATCGCACGCTGACCACGCAGATCAATTTCGGTGATGATCCGTTTGCTGCCGACGACTTTGCGTTCGGCACCCGCGAGGGCTTGCTGCCAGTGCCCAACCGCCAGGGCGACAGCGCGCACATCGCGTTCGATTTCGTGCTGCAACGTGCCGACAGCCAGGATGCGCAAGGCTTTTCGGCGCGCGCCCGCGCTGCCGCCTGAACCCTGGCCGGAGGAAGCGGCCATGACATCGTTGCGCGAACGCATCGAAACGGCGGTGGTTGATGATCCGGAAAACGGCGTTTTCCAC
>NZ_JARLJK010000020.1:0-2481 GCF_031291215.1 Silvimonas sp. | reverse complement strand
TACACGGCAGTTGCTCCTACCTTAAGTGGCATTTTACCGACGAGTGGTTCGATTGCTGGAGGCACCACGATCACCTTAACTGGTACGGGCTTTATTCCGGGCATGAGTGTGACCTTGGGTGGCAGCGCGGCGACCAATGTGACGGTAGTCAACAGTACTACTTTAACCGCGGTGACTCCTATTCATGCTAGTGGTGCGGTGGATGTGATTGCTACCAACAGTATGGGTAGTGCAACTCTAACTGGTGGATTCACCTATGTGACTTTAGCCCCCACCTTAAGTGGCTTGAGTCCCATTACTGGCAGTGTTGCGGGTGGAACTAATGTGACCTTAACAGGAGCCAACCTTACCGGCACAACCTCAGTTACTTTTGGCGGAGTTGCAGCGACCAACGTTGTGGTAGTGAGTGACACCAGTGTTACAGCAACAGTGCCAGCTTACGTCAGTGGCGCGTTGCTAGTTGATGTTACAGTCAGTAATGGTGCGGCTAATGCGACCTTAACTGGAGCCTTTACTTACTTGGCAGTGTCACCGACGTTAAGTACGATTTCTCCGAATACGGGTTCAATTGCCGGAGGTACCGTAGCTACAATTACGGGAGCAGGCTTTATACCGGGAACTACGGTCACTATTGGCGGGATTCCAGCAACAGTGACGGCAGTGAGTGCGACGACGATTACGCTAAGCACCCCAGCTTATGTCAGTGGTTCATTAGTGAAAAATGTGGTGGTGACTAATACTGCAGGTAGTGCGACCTTAACCGGAGGCTTTACCTATACAGCAAGTGCACCAACCTTAGCGAGTATTAGCCCAAGTGCTGGTCCAACTGCTGGAGGTACTACGGTAACCTTAACGGGTACAGGATTTACGCCCACCACGACAGTAACCATTGGTGGCATTGCGGCGACAGGAATCACTGTTAACAGTGCAACCAGCATTACTGCGGTGACTCCAGCTTATGTGAGTGGGGCTCTGGCGGTGAATGTGGTGGTAAATAATGGTGTCTCCAATGCGGTATTAAGTGGCGGCTTCACTTATCAACCCGCAGCACCTACCATTGTCAGCATTAGCCCGAACAGTGGTTCAATGGCTGGAGGTACGGCAGTTACGGTGAGCGGTACGAACTTTACGCCCACGACGACGCTAACGATCGGTGGTATTGCTGCGACGAGTGTTACTGTAGTTAATGCTACGACGTTGACGGCAGTCACTCCGGCGTATGTAAGTGGTTCTTTAGTAAATAATGTAGTGGTTAGTAATAGTGTCGGTAATGCAACTCTTACTAATGGCTTTACGTATATTGCATCATCACCCTCATTAATCAGTATTAGTCCTAATAGTGGACCTATGAGTGGTGGAACCTTAGTTACTTTGACTGGAACCGATTTTACCCCCACGACGACGTTAACGATCGGTGGTATTGCTGCGACGAGTGTTACTGTAGTTAATGCTACGACGTTGACGGCAGTCACTCCGGCGTATGTGAGTGGTTCTTTAGTTAGCAATGTGGTAGTGAATAATGGAGTGGGTAGTGCCACTTTAACTGGCGGTTATACCTATGTTGCGGTTATGCCAAGCATCAGCGGAGTAACTCCTAATACTGGTCCTGTTGCGGGTGGCACATCGATTACGATCAGTGGCACGGGCTTTACACCCACGACGTCGGTGACTGTTGATGGTATTCCAGCAACAAGTATTACGATTAATAGTGCTACCAGTTTAACTGCGATTACTCCGGCGTATGTGAGCGGTCCATTAGCGGCCAATGTGGTGGTTAGTAATGAGATAGGTGGTGCGACCTTGGCGGGCGGTTTTACTTATCAAGCCAGTAGCCCAACCTTAATCAGCATTACTCCAAATCAGGGTTCGATGGCAGGTGGTTCGTCGGTTACCGTAGTGGGTACGAACTTTACACCGACGACGACGTTAACGATTGGTGGTGTTGCGGCCATGAATGTGACGGTGGTGAACGCTACAACCTTAACGGCAACAACGCCAGCTTATGTTAGTGGGGCTTTGGTGAAAGATGTCGTGGTGACTAATACTGCGGGCAGTGCGACTTTAACCGGAGGCTTTACCTATACCGCGGTTGCACCAACCTTAACGGGGCTTTCGCCAACGACAGGACCGGTTAGTGGCAATACGACAATTACTCTAAGTGGTAGTGGTTTTATTCCGGGTGCGACGGTAACGGTTGGTGGTGTTGCTGCAACTAATGTCACGGTAGTGAATGCCACGACGATTACTGCATCAACCCCTGCGTATGTCAGCGGTTCGTTAATAGTGGATGTGTTGGTGAATAATGGTGTAGGTAGTGCAAGCTTAGTTGGCGGCTTTACCTACACGGCAGTTGCTCCTACCTTAAGTGGCATTTTACCGACGAGTGGTTCGATTGCTGGAGGCACCACGATCACCTTAACTGGTACGGGCTTTATTCCGGGCATGAGTGTGACCTTGGGTGGCAGCGCGGCGACCAATGTG
>NZ_JARLJK010000019.1:0-1877 GCF_031291215.1 Silvimonas sp. | reverse complement strand
TGCTGACCCCGGCCAAGCCGACCGACAAACTCGAAGGCCATATCCAGGCGGGATACGGCAATTACAACCTCAATGAAGCCGAGGTGGTGCTGAACCTGCCGGTGAACGACAAGGTGCGGCTGCGTCTGGTCGGCGCCTCGCGCGACCGCGATGGTTTCACCTATGATGTCGTGTGGAACAAGGCGCGCGATGATCAGCACTGGCGCACCGGGCGGATCGGCCTGTGGCTCCAGCCGTTCGACAACGTCACCAACTATACCATGGGCTATTACACCGAATCGCACAGCAACGGTACGGGCACGATCGGCGCCTCGGTCAATACGGCGCATCTGGTCGGGCTTGCAGAAACGCCGATCCCGGTGGGCGGCGGCGTATATTACCCGCTGGGCGCGATTGCCTCGTCATACAATTTCTGCGGTGCGGGGACGGGGGCTGCCAACTGCAGTCTTTATACCAACGCGGTTGCCCGGCAGCAGGCGCTTGGCACTCGCCAGACTGCGCATGACGTGGACGATTTCGACAGGCTTTCGACCGGCGGAATAACCAACACGACTGACATTGACATCAATTCAAATCTTAAATTGAGAAATATTGTCAGTTGGTCCGAAATTAAGGAGTACTACGGGCAGTCGACATCGGGGCTGGATGTGCCAATCTATGATACCGGCACCACGGTTGAAAGTCGCACTGCGCCGCGTGACTGGTACAAGCAGTTTACCGAAGAACTGCAATTGCAAGGCAGCGCGCTCGACAAGAAATTGACCTATACTTTTGGCGGTTTCTATTTCAACGAAACCCCTGGCGGCACCATGCAATCCTGGGCGATCGACGTTTGTGCGAATGCAACCCCGGCGGGCTGCCCGATCGGCACATCGCAGATCGCTGTAACCAACCGTTCAAAGGCACTCTACGGACAGGCCACGCTCGATTTTGGTGCGCTGACTCCGGCGCTTGACCATGTGCGCCTGACCGGCGGCTATCGCTATACCTGGGACACCGTGTTCGGCACGGCGGCATCATACAACTATGTCCCGCTGCCAGGCGGCGGGCAATATGTGACCGGCTGTTCGTGGAAGGGCGGCGCGGTGACCAATCCGTTGACCGATTGCCAGTTCGGCGCCAGGCTCAACAGTTCAGCGCCGAACTGGACCATTGGGCTCGATTACCGCCCCGATCGCAACGTGATGCTCTACGCCAAGGTCACGCGTGGCTACAAGGCGGGGGGCTTCAATTCCTACGCGGTGTTCGACAATACGCGGACCTTCGGGCCTGAAAAAGTCACCGACTATGAAGCCGGATTCAAGTCGAACTATAAAGTCGCGGGCATGCCGACCATGCTCAACGTCAACGGCTTCTACATGGATTACAGCAATATCCAGCGCGCTGCGGGTGACTATAACCTGGCAACGGGCGGCAATGGTGCGATCACGCTGAACAATGCTTCGGCGGTGATCAAGGGTATTGAGGCCGAATGGATGGTCAAGCCGTCGAGCTTCCTCGAACTCGGCGGTAACTACAGCCACCTCGAATCTCACTACAAATCGTTCATTTTCAACTCGAATTCCGGTGTCTGGGACTGCACGGCCACGTCGATCAATTCGCCCAAGGTCTATGCCGGGGCGAACATGGGTTGCCGCCCGCTGCAATACATGTCGCCCAACATCGTTTCGGTCTATGGCCGGGTGACTGTGCCGACCCCCGAAAAGGTCGGCAATGTCAGCGTCTATGTGTCGTACGCCTGGACAGACAAGCAACCGACCGCGCCGTTCTCCACCGAAACCTTCCCGGACGGCACGACCAACGAGCCGGGCGTGCTCCTGCCGAGCTATGGCTTGCTCAATGCGACGCTCGAATGGAAGAACTTCTTCGCCATGCCG
>NZ_JARLJK010000018.1:0-2565 GCF_031291215.1 Silvimonas sp. | reverse complement strand
TGGAATAAATGACTGGCAGTGCACACCTGCACATGCCAGGAGTACAGGGGATAGAATACAGGGGATGGAAGCATACTATTAGATACGTCATCCGGCCATCGGGGAGGTCTGCATTCGTATCCAAGCAGCGCCTGTCACAGTGTGCACTGCCAGTCATTTATTCCAGTTGGCCTTCGGTCGCCAGTCATTTATTCAAAGTCTTTGAATAAATGACTGGCAACGGTCGGCCAACGTTCGGCCAACGGTCGGCCAACGTTCTCTTTTCTTTCGTGCGGCCCTGCTTGTGCCGCACTTCCCGTTCGCACGTTCGTACTGATCATACAGCGCGCTCAACGACACTCCACACACACACGTGTAGACGTCCCCGTCACAGCTTCCGTGATCCACCAAAACTCGAGCGCATTCGTAGAGGATCGAATTCTCATGTGTAGAAGACGCGGGCACGTGCTGACAAGACAGTCGTTGACTATCGGTGAGCGACAATAATGTGGTGATCAATGGTCAGCTGGTTTTCAAACTAACGAGACAAGACGAGAAAGCCTACCTTGCGCCGTACATCTCCTGATGTCCTTTAGTCGTGGATCATGGTGACCTCGGCGAGAGAAAATGCTTCAGCGAGGTGTTAACACCCATTGGTGCATCTCGCTGATCCTCTACGCTCAGATATACTCACATCCTCTCAACATGGGCAAACAGTCAGCGCCCTCTGCTCGCTTCGTCTGCCTGAAACTGGGAAGCATTACCAACGATACGAGTACGTCGACGATGTGCCGATTCCTTGAACGATCCTCTACCATCATTGCATGGCAAACCGGTGACCAAGTCGCACGGGTCATCTGCGCTCCACTCACACACGAACGTGGAACCTGAGATGACAACACGTGAGTAGCTCATCTTGGCCACCAGCTACTGACGCGATCACCGACGACTCCGACACCTCCTTCCAGACTTTTTCTTGACTTCCACGCTTCGTGCCACACCATCCGGAGCTAAAGTGTATGCGCGCAGGCAGATGATCATCATCACAGACTAGCACATGGATGAGACGGCCCAATCTGTAGAGGATCCCACTTGGAAAGCATGATGCAGAATCGTGATGATTTTCATTGCTCCGCATTGTTTGGCCAGATCGCCCTCCAAGTTCGGCGGCCTCGGCGGAAATTGAAAATGTTTGGAAGGTACCTCTCACCCAAAGTCAAAGTGGCCGGCCAGCTCCGAGTTTGTCGCGCAGCAATCTTCATGACATGTGACAGGCGTCACGATAGGAAGAAGAAGAAGACAAGAATGTATGACACGAAGAATAAGAGTGGGACATGATTGTACCCTGTCCCCCGGCTTCTTCTGCTTGCCGCTCGCATTCGCCTGCATTGTTCCGTTTGGTCGGCGTGCACGTCAGCGTGCACGTGTGACGCGGCCAACCGGCTAGTCGACCGTCGCCCCCGGTTGGGCCTAGCGCGCCCGAGCCGAGCGGCGGTCACTTCTCAAAGCATCGAGAACCCGAGTACATACGACCGCGTAGTATTCAACCCGACACGGCTGCTAGAACACTAATCTACCGCCGGTCACATAAAGTGGCCCGATATCGGCTACGATGCGGTCACATTCAGACTTAGTTCGCGCACATAATTTTTCGAGACCGCCTGCACGTCAGGGGAAGTTGCTAACTCCCATGCACGGTTCTAGCCACACCCCACGTAACTGCTGAATCTGCAGCTGAATGGTATGTGGACTCAGAAAAGTGTGCAAAGAGCGGAGTGTGGATGTCATTGTGCGATGGTATTCCAGCACTTCATGGCTGAATTTGTCTCATGTCGACAACGCTGGGCAGAGGTTGCAGAGGCGTACCTTTTTGTGACGGGGACGTCTACACGTGTGTGTGTGTGTAGTGTCGTTGAGCGCGCTGTATGATCAGTACGAGCGTGCGAACGGGAAGTGCGGCACAAGCAGGGCCGCACGAAAGAAAAGAGAACGTTGGCCGAACGTTGGCCGACCGTTGCCAGTCAGTTATTCAAAGACTTTAAATAAATGACTGGCGACCGAAGGCCAACTGGAATAAATGACTGGCAGTGCACACCTGCACATGCCAGGAGTACAGGGGATAGAATACAGGGGATGGAAGCATACTATTAGATACGTCATCCGGCCATCGGGGAGGCCTGCATTCGTATCCAAGCAGCGCCTGTCACAGTCACCGTACCTGAAGATGAGCGTCATCAAGCCGCACATCTTGCAGTGGTGCATCGACAGCTGGACGAAGATGCAAGGAGGATCATCATGTCAGTATATCAAGATGGGATGGCACACGTGCTGCACCTCGCTGTTCGATGTGCACGACGCGGTGAAGCGTGCGGCAGTAGTGGAGGAGGAGAGGCGGCCTGGATGCTGTGTTTGTGCCGGTTCGGAACAAAGCTACGTCCGAGGCGGAGTGTGACAGGCGCTGCTTGGATACGAATGCAGACCTCCCCGATGGCCGGATGACGTATCTAATAGTATGCTTCCATCCCCTGTATTCTATCCCCTGTACTCCTGGCATGTGCAGGTGTGCACTGCCAGTCATTTATTCCA
>NZ_JARLJK010000017.1:0-1133 GCF_031291215.1 Silvimonas sp. | reverse complement strand
TGCTGCTGCTGACGACAGTGACGGCGACGGTGGTGTCGCGGCCGGCGGGTGCTGCAGCTGATCAGACATGATGGACAACACAGAGTGGACAAGCAGAGTCAGCAATCGAAGCCGATTCGGATCACGCGCACACCACTGCGCGCGCGCAGCAGCAGATCGCCCTCAGTACCGGCCGTTCTCTGCGCATGCACACTTCGACCGACAGCTCGGTAGATCTCGGTGGCGACCGCCTAGTGCTGCGAACGACGAAGCGGACCGACGACTGATGTGGCTGCACGCAGCGACCGAGCGCGAGTACTAGACCGACTCAGAGTGCTCACCCGACTGCAGAGGACCGTCCAGCAACGTCGGCACGTGCACACCCGCTGCATGGCGACTACGAGCCGGAGCTCCTTGCTCGTGAGCCGCGTCGCCGGCTCGAGATCTCGGCTCCAGGCCGGGGAGAACTGGGCCGCTAATGGAGACGCCGGCGGCGGCACCTGGGCGAACCTCGCGGACTGCACCCACAGATCTAGACTGGACCCACTGGACCTGCCTTTGCACTAAGCATTCCAGGCGCAGTGGGCGGCGTCGCTGGCGTTGGTGAGTCGGCTCCTCGTCGAGCTGGACCATGCTGCAAGCGAGGCCTCAGGCCCTGGTGTTTTCAGCTGCAACCAGCCGGAGGGACCAGCCACAGGCATACAGGCAGGGCACTGCCAGAGGGGGACGACAGAGGGGTAGGGTGCACGTGGCCATTGGACAGGCGCAACAGCCGACACCGAGCAGACACCAAAGCACAAAAGCAACACACAAGCTTCACTGACAGCGCTGAACTTTTCAAAATGGAGCGCAGAACGACAACCGTCCTTAAAACACAATTTAAACAGATTTGGGTGGAATGGGATAGTCCTGGAATGCGTCGTGCTCGCAAAAGACGATCCTGAGACTTTTTGAGACGGAAGCGTGAAAACAATCCGGAATCAATCGATGCTCATCAATTCCGAATTCACAAACAGAGTGGACGATCGGTGCATTGGTTGTTTAACCTATGCGCAACCGAAACAATCCGGAATCAATCAATACTCCTCAATCCCGAATTCACTGACAGGGGCGCATAGGTTGAACAACCTATGCGCAACCTATGTGCAACCTAT
>NZ_JARLJK010000101.1:0-1323 GCF_031291215.1 Silvimonas sp. | reverse complement strand
GCAGGGCAAACGCATGTACAAATCATGAATCTAAAGATTGTTATCGGCGTTTTTTGTTGAAATTCAGTATGACACAGAAAATTGTTTATGAAGCATTGTACTCTCATGGAAATTGTGGCAAAACATTCTGTGGAGGCTACATGCCATGGGATCCAAAGCCAAGAGTCTTGCCGACCACCTCGCGACCGTGCCGGATCCCCGCAAGATCAGGGGCCAGCGGCACGTGCTGCTCGACATCATCATCATCGCCATCCTTGGCACGCTCAGCAGCGTAGACGACTGGGAAGGCATCGAGGAATTTGCCAAGGATCAGGAGGCATGGTTGCGCACCTTTCTTGAGCTACCCCATGGGATTCCTTCACACGACACCTTCAATCGGGTGTTCCGGCTTTTGGATCCGGCCCCCTTCACCGAGGCCTTCCTCGGCTGGGTGAAAGGTGTCCGGGGCAAGGTCCCGGGAGATGTGGTGGCCATCGATGGCAAGACACTTCGAAGTTCGATTGCCGAGGGGAAACCGGCCCTTCATGTGGTCAGTGCCTGGTCCACCGCCAACCACCTGGTTCTCGGTCAGCGGTCGGTTGACGTGAAGAGCAACGAGATCACGGCCATCCCCGAACTTCTCAAGGTGCTGGAACTGAAGGGCTGCATTGTCACTATCGATGCCATGGGGTGCCAGAAGGACATCGCCCGGGGCATCGTGGCACGGAAGGCGGACTACGTCCTGGCCGTCAAAGGCAACCAAGACAGCCTGCACAAGGCCGTGCTGGCCGCCTTCGCCCAGCTCGATGCTGACCCAGCCACCTTTCCCCACTTCACCACCGAAGCCATGGAAGAGGGGCACGGGAGGAAGGAATGCCGCCGCACGACCACCCTTGATGCAACGAAGCACCTCCCAGCCGAGATCCTCTTCCTCTGGCCCAAGCTTGAAACCCTGGCCCGAATTCAATCCAAAACCCAGCGTGCAGGGAAGACCGTCCAGGAAGAACGCTTCTACATCAGCACCCTGCTGATGGACAAAGTCGAAACCATCGCCAACAGCGTCCGGTTCCATTGGGGCATCGAGAACGAACTGCACTGGGTCCTGGACGTGGCCTTCAGGGAAGACGGCCTTCGTACCCGGATGGGGAACGGCCCCGAAACCGGTGCCATCCTGCGCCACATCACGCTGAACATGCTCCGCCAGGACCCGAACACGAAACGGAGCATCCGGCACCGCAGGCTCAAAGCGGCCCTTTCGCAGGAATACCGTTTGGCGGCCTTGCTTGGTTTTCCTGGGGAAACGCCCAATGCTTGATCCTACAAATCAATCATGCGTTTGCCCTG
>NZ_JARLJK010000100.1:0-1731 GCF_031291215.1 Silvimonas sp. | reverse complement strand
CCCCCGGTGTCAGGATAGTTGTCGCCTCTCCGAATTTTCCTGAAAACGCAGATCGGGGGCGGAAAGAGACTGTTCGTGCCGTACTATTCACCGGAACGCAAAGCCGCATTGCTCAAAATGCTGCTTCCCCCACTGAGCCTGTCGATGGCCGAGGTTGCTCGGCGCGAAGGGGTCAGCGACATGTCATTGGCCAACTGGCGCAGAAAGGCCCGCTCTGAAGGAAACGCAGTGTCCGAGAACATCCCATCGGCCCAGAACTGGACAGCCGAAGCCCAGTTTGCCGTCGTCCTTGAAACCGCCGGCTTGTCCGAAATTGAACTGGCTGAATACTGCCGTCGCAAAGGCCTGTACCCCGAGCAAATCAAGGCTTGGCGGCAAGCCTGCATCAACGGCCAGAAGGCAGACAAAGCGCAGCAAAAAGACGATCGCGAGCAAGCCCGCAAGGACAAGAAACGCATCCAGGAACTGGAGCGCGAGCTGCGCCGCAAAGACAAGGCGCTGGCTGAAACCGCCGCGTTGCTGGTGCTGCGAAAAAAGCTCAACGACTACTGGGGGATCGACAACGAGGACAACTGACCGCCTTGCCGGAACGGCAATTACTGGTGACCTGGTTGAGTGAAGCCCGGATGGCCGGCGCCCGGAAAATCAAGGCCTGCCAGGAAGTCGGTCTCTCGCTCAGAACCGTGCAGCGCTGGACTGAAACTGAGGCGGTTCAGGCAGACGCCCGAACGACCACGGTACGACCCAGGCCGCGCAATGCGCTGAGCGAGGTCGAACGACAAGCGATCCTAAACGTGTGTAACAGCCCGGGCTACGGCCATTTGCCGCCGAGCCAGATCGTACCGAGGTTGGCTGATCAGCAGCTCTATCTGGCGTCGGAGTCGACGTTTTACCGGGTGCTGCGTGCGGCAGGCCAACAGCAGCATCGTGGTCGTAGCCAGCGCCCCAGGCGGCACGTGGCACCGACGACGTATGCCGCCAAAGGGCCGAACCAGGTGTGGTCGTGGGACATCACCTACCTGCCGTCTCCGGTACGCGGAAAGTATTACTACCTGTACCTGATCGAGGATATTTACAGCCGCAAGGCCGTGGGCTGGGAGGTTTACGAAGAAGAAAGCGGCGAGAAGGCGGCTGCGCTCTTGCAACGTAGCGTGATCGGCGAGCAGTGTTTGCACGCGCCACTGGTGCTGCACTCGGACAATGGAGCACCGATGAAATCGCTGACGCTGTTGAGCAAAATGCATGAGCTGGGCATCACGCCGTCACGTGGCCGACCGCGAGTGAGCAATGACAACCCGTACTCGGAATCACTGTTTCGGACGTTGAAATACTGCCCACAATGGCCGGCAGATGGCTTTGCCAGTCTGGACGCCGCACGCGCCTGGGTCAGGGATTTTATGCGTTGGTATAACCACGAGCACCGGCACAGCCGAATCCGCTTTGTGACCCCGGCCGAACGGCACCGTGGTCGGGATCATCAGATCCTGGCTCGGCGTCATGAGCTGTACGAGCAAGCCCGGGAGAGTAGCCCAGAACGCTGGTCTGGACAGACACGAAACTGGGAGCCGATGGGTACGGTGCTGTTGAACCCGGATCGGGAGCAGCCGCTTGAGAAAAGAGCAGCATAGTTAGACGGTGACGCGACAACTACCTTGAAAAACGCCGGGGGCGCTGTGCGCCAATCTATCCCGGGCGACTAAACCCGATCACTGAATAGGCAGTGACGGACTG
>NZ_JARLJK010000099.1:0-1442 GCF_031291215.1 Silvimonas sp. | reverse complement strand
GCGAGGCTGCTGCTTACCGGTCAAGCCCAAACGCTGCAATCATACAGCGGCTCGACACTGACCACCGGCATGACTGTCGCCCAGTTCAAGTCTGCCATCTGCGGCACGCTGACCTACAGTGCCACCGCCAACGCCTCGGTTCAGACCACCTTTGGCGGCTCGCTGCTGCCACCGGTGCTCAATTGCAACAACCTGGTCGTCAATGTCACCACAGCCACTTCCTATACCAGCGCTCAGCTCAACGCACCGACATTTACCTATGACACGAGCGGCAATGTTATCTCGACAGGCACGGGCTATAGCATATCCTCGGGCGCAGCGGGACAAAACACGATCCTTGTGGTGCAACTGATCTATCTTTGGCCCACCGTCACCGGTCCCTTGGGTTTTTCGTTGTCCAATCAACCCAATGGCAACGACATGCTCGTCGCCACACAAGTGATCACCACCGAAAACTATAACTGCCCCACGGGGTTGACGACATGCTGAGACGCCTGCTTCGCGATCAATCGGGTTCGTCGATACTCGAATTCGCCGCCATGCTGCCGGTGCTCGCGCTGCTCTATCTGGGCGGTTACGAAATCTCCGACATGATTGCCTGCAACCGCAAGGTCGGGATCTCTGCACGATCACTTACCGACCTTGCCAGTCGCAGCCTCTCGCCTTCAGCGATTCAGGCTTCGCCCTCAACCGCTTCGGGCACGACGATCATGAGCGCCTCCGCGATCGCGCTGACCCCTTATGATCAGGGCAGTGCGCAAGAACAGATTGCCCTGCTGCGCGTGTGCGACGCCAGTCATGCCTATGTAATCTGGGCCAACGCACAAACCCAAACCACTGGCGGCACAGTGACCGCCGTCACTCCGACCCTGACTGCAGGAACACTGACCGCAGCCAGCGTCATTTCCATCCCAAGTTCAATGATCACACCGGCGATGGTGCCAACATCACCTGATGGATCGGATATTTGCTCAAACTTCGCCCCAAGCACAACCATGACATATCAGGTCGGAACCACGGGCAATTATCTTTTTATGGGGCAAATTTCCTATTCGTACAGATCAATACCAAATTACTTTCTAACGACCATAATGCCCATGACTTATACACTCTACATGAGCCCACGACTGAATTAAGGACCGTGCAATGGCTGCGATCATGATCCACGAGGCCAAAGACCTCCTTGGCGCCCTTGCCCGCCGCCTGATAAGGGCTCGCGGAGGCAACCTTGCGCCAATCATGGCGATATCCTTGCCCGTGCTCCTCTTCGCGGTGGGCTTTGGCATCGATTTCAGCCGGGCCGAAAACGCGCAGACCCAACTCAATGCCATTGCCGATGCTGCCGCGCTTGCAGCAGTCGATCCGTCGATGGTCTATCAAAGCGACAGCGTAGCCGCCGCCGCCGCGACAGCCACGTTCACGAGCCAGGCTGCAAATGTGGC
>NZ_JARLJK010000016.1:0-4197 GCF_031291215.1 Silvimonas sp. | reverse complement strand
GTGCTTAAGCTGAGCCTGGTGAATATCAGTCTCGGAGGGGTAGTCAACTGGGCTAAAGCGGAGCAGCTCGGCATCAACATCGGGAGTCGTAACCCCACGAGTCACATGCGAGTGTACAGCCCGCGCTGTCGCACCATCCTCAATCTCAGCGCCGGCTGTGGCACTCGTGTCCTTGACAGCACGAAATCGGGATTTGCCCATCGACTAAACATATCGGCTACGAAGTGCACCTGTCCAGGTACATGGTGGATCTCAAAATTATATCGACCCATGGTAACACGCCAGCGTTCTACACGGTCAGCCGCTGGTTTCGAAGCACAAGGCCCTTCTGCCTTGGGGTCAAACAGGAAAACGAGGTTGTTGTGATCAGTAAAGATATGCAACTTCGCAGCCCGTGAGACGAGAAACTCCGTTCGCTCGCACGTGGCAAGCAACCCGTAGCCCTCCTTCTATGTGGTTGTCCAACGAGAGCTAGAATCTCGGAAGGAGCCACTGATGAACGCCAGTGGTGTGTGCTGCTGCGCTGCCACGGGCAGGCGCAGTTGGTCCTCCCATGTCTGGGTAACCAAGCCAGCGTAATGGTGGTGACAGGCGTCACTCCACACACACGTCACTTTCGCGTCATCGGGGAAACCCAGCGTTACTGTGTTCGCCACACTGTAGCACACGCGCTCAAAAGCAGCGTCTTGCTCTGCCCCCCAACCGCATGCGCTGTGCAAGGGAAGGTTTTTGGGCTGTCGAATGCGGTTCACGCGTGCGTACCGCAAACCTTGTGTTAAGGTCGCCTGCAGTGGCTCGACAACTTCGGAAAACTGTGGTATGCTCAGGCGGAGCCAATTCACAGTTGCCAAGTAAGAGCGTAACTCACCGAGTGTGGAGGGCTTGCCCATCCGCAGCACGGTGTCAATGTACGTTTGGTCAAACTTAGCGCCTTCGCGCGTCAGTACACGACCGCAGTACTTCAGTTCTCGCGCATAGAACGTGGTCTTTTTGGCAGAGATTTTCAAGCCGCGCGCGTGCAGCCGCTCGAGCCCTAGCCTCCAGTTCTCAACAAACTCACTCGGCGTCTTGCCAAAGATGAGAATGTCGTCCATGTACACCACACAGATACGCTCGACATAATCGCCTAGCGCCTCTACCATGCAGGCTTGGAAATGCGCAGCCGCGTTCCGGGAGCCGGGCACAAGCCGCAGTGACTTGTATAACCGTGGTCCCGTCTGGAACTTGTAGTACTCTTGGCTCTCCTCATCGAGAGGCAGTTGCCAGTACCCGTCAGACAAGTCCAGCGCGCCAAACATAGTCGCACCGCGAATCACCGTGAGCAGCGTCTCAAGCTTAATGAGGGGAAACTGCACAGGCTTCGTGTACAAGTTGGGGCGGCGATAGTTCACCACAAGGCGATAACGTCGCATCAGCTCGGTGTCCTGCGTGGCACCCGGCTTCAACACCGCAAACCCTGGGCTTGTCCAGCGGGACGCGCCACAGGTTGCGATGTGCCCATACTCGCACATTTGCGACAATTTGCGTTCGAGAAACTCCCGCTCATCCGGCGTGAATGCGCGGTTGTGTTGGCTCTTCATCCCCTCGATGCCCGGCTCCATATCAATGTGAATGGGCGCGAACTTCGCAGGCGGATCGTTGGTGGGTGCCACACGGAACGCGTCAAACAGCGAACCGAGGACCACCGAGCGCAACTTCTCTACGTCCGCAGGTGGCAAGCCCTCTTTGGCCGCTGATAACAGCAGGTCATTGAGTGCGACTCGGAGGCGCACCTCGTCAGGATTGTACGGCTCTACACTAGGGGGCAGGTTGTCGGGCTCAACGTTTGGATCGAGTTCGTTGACAAGACGCCGCATGCGCCAAGCCACATCACTCGGTGAGTGATCCGAGTCCAAGTCGCCAAACATCGCATTCTCGCGTGAGGAATCATCCTCGTCCACAGCGATAGCGGTCCGCCTTGCATCACAGCGTGAGCGCAGCAGTTGTTCGACGTCAATGCCCAGCTGTTCCCGCATCGTGCTTTCGCCGATCAGAACCTCGGTAGGCGACAACCCTTCCACAACGTGCAGACGAAGACCAGGCACGGTCAACGTCTCACGCGTTTTCATACGCAACTTCACATCCATCACGAGCAAATAGGTGGCCATGAGGCACGCGCCATTCGCCGTGTGAACGCGCATCGGCGTTGCGAGTGCGGTGAACTCCACTCCCGCCTTCCCTTGAGGGGGGCAACGAGAGTGTCCGCAATGAAAGTGTGCGTGGCCCCAGAGTCCAACGCGAAGGGAATCGTGAGGAGGGGCGTAGTCAGTGTACCATGCACGTGCACGCCCGACTTGTAGGCCACCGCCTCCTCCACCTCTACCGCGCCGTGCGCAGGCCTGGGTGTATCGCACCTCGGTGCAGACACTGCCTCTGTTCCCACCAGCGTGATGGTAGGCTTTTTCGCCACCTTCTTGGGCCGCGGGCCCTCAGGTGCTACTACTGCCGCAGTTGCGTGTGTCTCTGCACCCCCTTTGGTTTCGCGTGAAACAGTACAAAGGGACGTGGTTTTCATTTTTTTCTTCCCTTTGGTCCGCGTGGACTTGGGTGACTCTGATTCAGCTGGCGCCGAGCGCACAGCAGCAGAGTCCTTGCCGCGAAATTCGCGACGCTTCTTGAGGATGCGTGCACGATCCGCCGCAGTGGCAGTCTTGCATTCTCTCAAGGTGTGCGGTCCCTTGCAGAACCAGCACGAGCGAGGGGTCCCAGGCGTAGTGGGCATGACGACGCGCACCTTGCCAGCGGGCTCGGGAGCGTCTGAGTCATCGCCATCACTGTCCTCGCTTGCAGCCAGCGTCACAGTGCGCTTGGCTGCAGCAGCCGGTGGGGCTGACTTTGGAGTGTGCACCTGCGGGGTGCCCACACCCTTCGGCATACTGAGTTGTATGCCGGTGTAGAGGACGGCGTTGTCCGGCTGGTTGAGCTCGTATAGAAACTCGTCCACCGATGACCACGAACGCTGCATAGCGCGGTGCTCCCACTCGACCTTGTAGGCCGGAGGGGTGAGTTTGGCAATCAAACCGGTGATCACCTTCTTCACAGCCGCGCCAGTGGCAAGCGTGTCAGGACCGTACTTGTCCAACAGCGTGTTGAAGTCCGCAGTGAACAACAACAGCGTGTCGCTGTACTCCCGGTTCCTCCACTTCCAATCCAGCAAGTGCTGGATGTCCTTCAGCAGATTGAAGACCGCGGTCTGACCCTTCTCAGCCGGGCGATCATGTATCCACTTCAGGAGTGCGTTGAACTGCACGTCCCACTCACCACCCGTGGGGTAGGCGCCATCAGCCGTGTAGCACAGCTGGGCGAGTGTGGAACGGCCAGAGGGCTCCAAGAGTGCCCTCAGCTTGGCGTGTCCGCCAGCACTCAAGGCGAGAGTGCCGTCGTACAGCGCAAGCTTGCCGGGGTAGCGAGTCCCGACAACCATGTTGGACAGACCCTTGTAACAGGACGCAGACAGCTGGCCTTGCACAGGAGCCCGCGGGGCCCCAAGCGTGGCGAGCTGCGTCAGGAATCTGGTCCAAGCCGGCCAAAACACCATCACTGCCTCCTTGGTGAGGAAGTCGAGGATGGGGCCGTCGCTCTGCCGCACGGGCAGCATGTGAACGACGGGAGCCGGCGCCGCGCGATGGTGGCCTGAGACGAGAGCCGCGGGCTCGTCATCTTCAAGACCCTCAATCAGGACTCGGACCAGGTCAGAGGTTTGACCCGGACGCTTCGCCATCGCGGCGTTGAGCAGGCCCTCAAAGCGTGCCACAGTGGCCTCGTGTTGCGCAGTGAGTAGAGCCTTCATCGCCTCGGTGAGGCCTCCAGCGGGAGGGCCAGAGAGCGTGGCGGTTACGTCGGTTACGTCCTCGTCGTCTTCGTCGTCAGAGGAGTTTTCGCTGCCGCCTTCCTCAGCGCCCTCGTCGCCACCCTCGTGGGTTTCTTTGGCTTCTTCCTCAGGCGCCGCAGCGGTGGCCGGGGTCTGGACGAGGCCGGCGTTGGCCTCATCAGCATGAGGTGACGCAGGGGATTCCGCCGCCGCCTCCACGTTGTCGTCCTCCTTCGCCTTAACGATGCGTTTACGAGAAGAACCTTTAGCCATGATGTTGGGGATCACGACAGCAGTATCGATACTGTTGATATGAAAGCGCAGGTAACGTGTCCGGAATTGGATTG
>NZ_JARLJK010000098.1:0-1797 GCF_031291215.1 Silvimonas sp. | reverse complement strand
CCAGATTTCGACGCCCTTTGCATACATCGCGGTGCGGAACAGCGGCATGTGGTTTTCCCAGCAGATCGCCGCGCCGAGCTTGCCCGCCCGGCTGTCCACAACGGGCATGGTCGATGCATCGCCTTGCGACCAGATCAGGCGTTCGGTGCCGGTCGGCATCAATTTGCGGTGTTTGGCAACGACCCCGTGTTCAGGCTCGATGAACACGGCGGTGCAGAACAGCGACGACCCTGCGCGTTCGATCACGCCAAGCACCAGTGTAGCGCCGGTGCGCGCGCTCATTGCGGAGAGAGCGGCCAATTCCGGGCCGTCCATGTCGACTGCGTTGGCATGGTAAGACGCAAAGGCGTCGCGCCCTTCCGGCGTTCGATAGCCAAGCCGCGTGCCAAACTGCTCTCCCTTTGGGTAACCGCCCAGCAGCGCCTCCGGCATGACCACCAGGCAGGCCCCAGAGGCCGCAATGCGATCTCCCCCGCTGATAAAACCTGATATTTCCTACGAATCCAGCTACTATCCGGCGTTGCGCAAACTGATCGCGCATGTGGTTCAGCAAGAAGGTCCGATCGCAGAAAGCCAGTTGGGTAACCGCATTGCCCGCGCGCACGGTTTTCAAAGATCAGGAAGCCGCATCCATAATCGCGTCATGCATCTTGCGTGCAATCAGCACCATGTTGTTTCCGACGGTGGTGCCACGCCATTTGTCTGGAATGACCAGAACGCTGCCGCGAAGGGCGTACCGGCTCGGTTCCCGGCCAGCGAAGATCACATTCGCCAGATCAAGGACATAGCCAAGGCAGAACTGAAGTCTGCAGGCAGCAAAGACCCTGCCGAAATAGCCCGCCTGTTCGCGGTGCGACGCTTGACCTCGACCGCAAGGGCAAGGATCGAAAGCGCGCTGGCAGATGAGTGACCGACCGTCGATAAGCGGCATTGTGCCGGGCAGAATGTCCCGGCAGAACCTTGCCTGAACCCGTCCGCAATCGGGCATCATGAAGTCAGGCATGCGATCACTGCTACCATTGAAGCCATATAGCCGGTAAGATTGCGCATTGACTTTTTAGTTGCGCATTTTATGGTTCGCGCAACAAAGGGGTTCATGTGGCGAGACCAATTCCCGACGCCGAACTGGCAGCCATCGTGGCCGCCGTGGCTCGGCACGACGGTGGCGCGTCGGTAGCACAGATTGCAGCGATACTCGCCATTCCCGGTGCGCGGCGCACACTCCAATATCGCCTTCGCGCGCTGGTTGATGCTGGTCGATTACGCCTTGCCGGAGATGGCCGCGCCGCACGCTACCACCTCGGCGGCGGTGCTACCGCCGAGCCAGTCTTGGCGACCATCATCCCCATATCACCAGAGGGTAAGACAGCCCTCGCCTATGTCCGCCAACCAATCACGGCCCGAATTCCCGTCGGCTACGATCGCGCCTTTCTCGAGAGCTACCGGCCGAACGAAACCTACTATTTAGGCCCGCAGCATCGCGAGCATCTGGCATTGGTCGGCAAACCCAAGATCGAGGCCGCAGCCGCCGGGACTTACGCGAAGCAGATCCTGAACCGCCTGCTGATCGATCTCGCGTGGAATTCAAGTCGGCTGGAGGGCAACACATATTCGCTGCTCGACACCCGGCGCCTGCTGGATTTCGGTGAGGCCGCTGAAGGCCGGGGCCAGCGCGAAGCGCAGATGATCCTCAACCACAAAGATGCAATTGAATTTCTCGTCGGCAACGCCGACGACATCGGGTTCAATCGCTATACGATCCTCAACCTGCACGCGCTCTTGGCCAACAATCTGTTG
>NZ_JARLJK010000097.1:0-1796 GCF_031291215.1 Silvimonas sp. | reverse complement strand
GCTCAAGCGATTTTATCGCCTTGAGGCCAGTCGGTCCAATCCGGGAGCAGGGCTGGGCTTGGCACTCGCCGCAGCGATTGCGGAACTGCACGGCGCACATCTGACGCTCTGTGATGCTGATCCCGGGCTGCGTGCCGAGGTAAGATGGTGAGCGTGAAGATGCATTTTGAGAAAATTGGTCCCATGTCGCCTCAGGCGGCAATGCCGTTTTGATGCTCGATCAGGCCTGATGGCCACGTTTGGCGGAAATTGCCCGCCAATATCCCTGCTTGCAGCTACTGCCCAGATGTCCCAACCGAAATCCGGTCGAAAACGTCTGGTAGTGTTGAGTAGCGCGGAGAATTGACCCGGGAGGGGCAGAAATTATCACTGAGAATTGACCCATGCTTTCCTCGCCCCCGGCAGACAGTCGGGAGGCATCGGAGTGATCGACATGGACCTACTCAGTGTGATCCGCCGCTGGCATTTTCGGCAAGGCATGGCCATTCGCGAGATCAAGCGACGAACCGGCTTGTCGCGCAACACGATCCGCAAATATCTGCGCGCGGACGCGGTGGAGCCAGTGTTCAAGCTACCCGACCGGCCATCCAGTCGAACCTGCTGGGAGGCGAACGTGCCCAACCACGCCTTCGCCATCCGCCACCAACGCGTCGTCGCCTGACGCATCGCCTGACGCATCGGAGGGCGCCGCGCACCCCGCGCGGCGTCCTTCTTCTTTTCACCGTTGCTGGAGGCACGCGGCGTAGTGGCGGGCCAGGCCCGCCACATGCCGCGCGGCCTGCTGGGCGGGGATCGTGATCGCGTCTTTGCACGGCTTCCGCCGCTAATTAAGGCTGCTTACATTCGAACCGGCACTATAAAAAAAACCGCCTTGCTGCTTTAATAAGCATGCCCGGGCATCAACCAGGGATGTCCGAATCCGCAACCAGTCAGCGGCTTGGCCGCTTTGTCGAAACGCCTGTCGCTGGCGAAATGGTGCGGGCCTTCGTACCTCCGGCCTTGCCTCCATTACCCCCGATCGACATCCTTGGGCTGCTCGATCGCTTGAGCCATGCGGAACGTGTGCCGGGCCGTCTTGATGGCATCACCATGCTGCTCCCGCGCCAGGAACTGTTCCTGTACATGTATGTGCGCAAGGAAGCCGTGCTGTCCTCGCAGATCGAAGGCACCCAATCGACCGGACGCAAGCGAGGCCGCGTCTTCGGGTATCGAAGCTACCTTGCTATCTTGAGCGAAGGCACAGATCCGCTGTCGGCAAATGCATGATCGAGGATGGCAAAGTTCAATCGCACTTCGGGCGTCGGAATGTGCAGTCAGGCGGCTTGTGGTGTCAGCTCAACACGCAACCCACTGGCGACCGAGTTCCGGCCGGCACGCTTTGCAGCGTAAAGGCGACTATCCGCGCACTCGAGGATCTGTAGCAGGTGTTCGCCGTCGGCAGGGGCCGTGGCGACACCGATGCTGATGGTCGTCGGTATGCCGCAGGCGACTTCCAATTCGCTGGGGATGGCCAGTTTGACCCGGTGCGCATGGGCGATGGCCGCTTCGTGCGTCATCCCTTCGCACAGGATGACAAATTCCTCGCCACCATAGCGAAATACCATGTCGTTGCCTCGCACCGAGTTGCGCAGGATACGGCCAACGTGACGAAGGACTTCATCCCCCTTGAGATGACCGAACTCGTCGTTGACCCGCTTGAAGTGGTCGATATCGACCATTTCAAGGCTGATCGACCGGCCTTCGGCAAGGGCCTTGCTTATCGTGGCCTGTGCGATCTCTTCAAACTGCCGCCGTGC
>NZ_JARLJK010000096.1:0-3143 GCF_031291215.1 Silvimonas sp. | reverse complement strand
GTGGGGCCAGGCGGGACACGATGAGGCCCACAGTGGGCGCATGGGCGTGAGTGGGCCCTCCGGCGTGGCCATAGGACTTGTGTGGCGGTACACGGCGCCACTGGCGGGCACGATGACCTCCGCCATCTCTTACAGCGACGGCAGTGTGTACTGTGGCGACACACTGGGGAACTTGTATCGCTTGTCCAACAGTGGTGCGATGGTGTGGCGGAGCGTGTTGGGTGGCGGGGCGGCGGTGAGGTCAATGTTGGCACTGAGTCCAGAGGGATCCCGTGTGTATGCGGGCTCATCGGCGGATGGGCTTGTGAGGGCGGTGGACCGAGGCACGGGCGCGGTGTTGTGGGGCACCACAGTGGGGAGCTGGGTGATGTCATCAGTGAGTGTGAGCAGCGACGGAAGTGTGTATGTGGGCTCTGGTGACTCGTTGTATGGGTACGTGACATGTTTGGAGGGCGTGAGCGGGAATGTGAGGTGGACATACCAGTGTGGAGACTGGGTGAGCTCGACGCCGGCGGTGGAGGAGGCGCTGGGCGTGGTGTATTTTGGGAGCTGGGACGGCGGCGTGTACGCGTTGAGCACGAGCGATGGGAGCGTGGTGTGGAGTGTGAGCACCGGAGCGGCGGTGAAGTCATCGCCAGTGTTGTGGTCATTGGGCGGCTCGCTGTACATTGGATCGGGTGATGGCAACATGTACGGGCTTGGGGCGGCGAGCGGATCGGTGTTGTGGATGTCAAGTATGGGAGGCGCGGTGGATGGCACAGGCGTGCTGTTGAGCGATGGGAGTGTGGTGGTGAGCGGGCAGGGCGACGGCAGTGCGGTGTTGTGGCGGCTGTCGGGTGTGGACGGGAGCGTGTTGTGGAGCTGGGGAGCGGGGTTGACACTGCCGCCACAGTTCATGTGTGCGGGCGTGAATGACGTGGTGTACTTGACGACGAGTGGCGGTCTGTTGTACGGGTTGGATGGCATGGGAGGGTCTGTGTTGTGGTCATCACTGGTGTCGCCGGTGGGCACGGTGACGGCGGCGCTGCATGGGAATGGAAGTGTGTTGGTGTCATCGACGTTGCACTGGGTGAGTGCGTACGTGGATGTGCCGGCGAGTCCGACGCCGACGGGTACCCGGAGTGTGAGCGGTACACGGAGTGTGAGCAGGAGTGTGAGTGGGAGCGTGAGCGAGAGTGTGACAGACACGGCATCTGGGACGGGAAGTGTGACAGAGAGCGGAAGCGAGACGATGAGCGGGAGTGTGTCTGGTACGCAATCTGGAAGCGTGACAAGGAGTGTGACGGAGAGCGGAAGCACCAGTGCAACAGTGAGCGGAAGTGACACGGCATCACCATCGCCCTGCAGCAGTGGGAACAGTAGCAGCAGCTGGAGCAATAGTGTGAGCGTGAGTGTGACTGGTAGTGAGAGTGACTCCGTCACGAAGTCTCACAGTGAGACGCTTTCGGCGAGTGTGTCTGGGAGTGGGAGTGAGAGTGCGTCAATGGCTGCAATGCCGTCGGTGTCAGCGTCAAGCAGTGTGAGTGTCTCAGTGGCGCAGACAGGGGGTGCAACCATGACTGGGAGTGGGACAGGAACAGTGGCGTCCACGGCCCAAGCGTCGGAGTGGATGAGTGTGACAACAACAGCCACGACGAGTGGCACAGCCAGCGGGTCAGGCACCATGACGACGACAGTCACGGTAAGGAGAAGCGGCACAAGCTTGGTAAGTGAGAGCGTGAGCGAGACGGTGAGTGGCACAGCAGCATCAGCGTCGCCATTGGGGTCGGCGTCGGCACTCCCATCCTCGTCAGAGTCCGAGTCGGCATCAGTGACGGCATCAGCGGCCGCATCACCACCCATGTCTGTGACGAGCAGCAGCAGTGAAAGTGCCGCAGTGTCAACGACAGGGAGCGATACAGAATCATTGTCGTTGTCGGGGCCAGTGTCAGCGCCAGCGTCAGTATCAGTCTCAGCGCCAGCGTCAGTATCAGTATCAGGATCAGTGTTTGAGACGGCGACGGCCACGGGGGCATCAGATACAGGGTCGTCGACAAGCTCAGCGACGATGGCGTCATCAGCGTCAGACACGAGCTCAGCGACGGCCAGCGCGAGTGTGAGTATGATTGGAAGTGTGAGCGGGACGGCAACAGTTTCAATGACAGTGACGAGCAGCGTATCAGGCACGATGAGTGAGAGTGTGAGCGGGATGGCGAGTGGCTCGACGTCGTTGCCAGTCTCCGTCACAGCATCAGCGTCGGACTCCGTGTCAGTGCCAGGGCCAGCGTCAGTGTCAGCGTCAGCGTCCGTGTCAGTGTCAGCGTTGGTGTTGGGATCGGCATCCGCATCCTCATCCGAGTCAGTGTCCGAGTTTGTGTCAGCGACGGCATCCGTGATCGCATCACCATCGGTGTCTGTGACGAACAACAACACTGTGTCAACGACAATGAGCGCGACAGAATCACCATCGCCATTGATGACAGAAAGGGCGTCTGTGGCAGTATCAGCGCCAGCCTCAGTGTCTAGACCGGCGACAGCGACGAAGACAAGATCAGATACAGTGTCGTCGACAAGCTCAGCCTCAGACACGAGACGTGTAAGTGTGAGCGGGACGGCAACAGCTTCAATGACAGACTCGATGAGTGAGAGTATGACGGAATCCAGTCTCAGAAGTGCCAGTGTGAGCCGGGGTGTGAGTGGCACCGGAAGCGAGACGGCGACGTCAACTGTGTCACCCTCGGCTTCATCGTCATCTACTGCGACTGTGTCAGTGACAGGAACGACTTCTGGCTCAACGACCTGCACCTTTTCTGTCACTTCGTCGTACTCCACGAGCTCGTCATGGTCGGCCACAGAAAGTGTGAGCGCGAGTGTTTCGTCCACGAGCTCTGTGACGCCCACAGTGACCCCGACAGCCACACCGACTCCGTCTGGTTTGGGTAAGGGTGCAAGTGTTGTTGTCGGCGTGATATTGTTGTGTCGTGTGTTGTCACTCGATTGTTAGACTGTGCGTATGTGTATTTGCAGCGGTGTGGGGCCAGGCGGGACACGATGAGGCCCACAGTGGGCGCATGGGCGTGAGTGGGCCCTCCGGCGTGGCCACAGGACTTGTGTGGCGGTACACGGCGCCACTGGCGGGCACGATGACCTCCGCCATCTCTTAC
>NZ_JARLJK010000095.1:0-1933 GCF_031291215.1 Silvimonas sp. | reverse complement strand
GCAATATGTCGCGGGCGTGGTCGCCCAGGTGGCCAGCGTCGATACGGTCGGCGGCGAAGTGACCAATCCAAAGCTCAGCCTCGATACGTATGTCCATGTCTTTACGGTGATCGGCTGGGTGTCGGTGGCGATCGGTGCAGTCCTGCTCTTGCTGGCCAGGCCGATCCGGCGGTTGATGCATGGGGTCAATTGATCGGCAACAATCCCCAAGGCCGCAGGCTGCGTGTGTACGCCATGCCACAGTGAATTGAATGCGCGCCGTCCCGGACCAATCTTCATTCGACGGCAGTCTTTCCGCCTCCTATAGGCGGTAAATATTTCTCAGCCTTTCGGCAGGGGGGGAATTTGCCGAATAGAGAAGGCAGGGGGTTCCGATGCCTATAGCCTTGCTGGTATTGATTTTTGCGGTTGCCGGTTTTGTCGGGACCCATTTTCTGTTTTCGCATATTGCGCGGCCCTGGGCGGTCGCCACATTTGGCGTGAATGGTTTCCGGATCTTCTACTCGCTGGTCGCGATGGCTTTTCTGGTCGTTATTCTTGCGGCATATCACCAGGCACCGCATGGTCCGATGGCGTGGTCGTCGGACAATTTGGGGTTGCAACTGGTGTTCGACGCGGTGGGCTATTTCGCCGTCGCGTTGTTCATGGCTTCGCTTATCGGCAATCCCGGGCTGGTCGGGGCCAATCTTAACGGCCTGTCGACACGCCAGCCCAGCGGCGTGTTCCTGATCACACGCCATCCGATGATGTTTGCGATCGCGATCTGGCTGGTCGTGCAGTTGCTGATCCTGCCTTCGCCGCGCAACCTGATCAGTTGCGCGGGCTTGGTCACGCTTGCTCTGGTGGGTTCCCGGCTCCAGGATGCCAAGAAGACCGCGCAATCGGGGCGTGAATGGGGTTTGTGGGTCAGCCGTACACCGTTCTGGCCCGATTTGCGCCAAATCGGGCATCTGGGCATGAATTGGCTGGTTGCGACTGGTCCCTGGCTCTTGGCCACATGGGCGGAAATGCGCATCATGCAAACCCCGGTCGGGATCTGGTACTTGTTTCCAAACCTGCCTTATTGATCGGCTTTATTGACGCGCGCGCGCCCGGATCACGAGTTTCCGGTCAGGCGCGCGCTTCCTGAACGCCTGCGCTGTTGTGGCGCAGCGCCTTGAGCGCGGTCTCTACGATGTGCGGCGCGGTCAGCCCTGCTTCGTCATATTGCCGATCGGGCGAATCGTGATCCTGAAATACGTCGGGCAGGCGCAAAGTGCGGATTTTCAGCCCCGTATCGGTCAGCCCTTCGTCGCTGGCCATAGTCAGCACATGCGCACCAAGCCCGCCGATTGCGCCTTCCTCGATCGTGATCACGACATCGTGCGTTACGATCAGGCGGCGGATCAAGTCGCTGTCCAGCGGTTTGACGAAGCGCAAGTCGGCAACCGAAGTCGGCAGGCCTCGCGCATCAAGCTGGTCGGCGGCCTTCAGCGCTTCGTCAAGGCGTGTGCCGAGCGACAGGATCGCGATGCGCCCGCCTTCGCGCATCATCCGCCCTTTGCCGATGGCCAGGCGTTCGGGAACGGCGGGCAGCGTGACGCCGGTGCCGTTTCCGCGCGGATAACGAAATGCAATCGGCCCTGCATCATGCAATGCGGCCGTATGCGTCATGTGGACCAGTTCCGCCTCGTCGGCGGGGGCCATGACCACCATGTTGGGCAAGCTGGCAAGATACGTCACGTCAAACGATCCGGCATGGGTCGCGCCGTCGGCGCCGACCAGTCCGGCGCGGTCGATGGCAAAGCGCACGGGCAGATTCTGGATCGCGACATCATGCACGACCTGATCATAGGCGCGCTGCAGGAATGTCGAATAGATCGCGCAAAACGGCCGCATCCCTTGCGCGGCAAGGCCCGCCGCAAACGTGACGGCGTGTTGCTCGGCAATGCCG
>NZ_JARLJK010000015.1:0-1914 GCF_031291215.1 Silvimonas sp. | reverse complement strand
TCTAGGGACTCGTGCCGCGACGAGTTCCGAGATCGGGGTGGGCTCCAGAAGAAGGCCCGCCTTGCGAAAGCAGTGGCCGCATTCCATGCGGCTCTGGCAGGCGAGCTGGAAGATGCGGCTGAGAAGGTGTTCGTGGCGGCATTCCAGCCGTTGCTTCAGGCAGTCGTGGATGCGTACCGCAGGGTAGGAGAGCCGGCGCGACATCTGATTGTGACACAGGACCACGCTACCCTTGGCCCTGGAGGACGGCGCAAGCTGAAGCCCGACGTATTGGCCATGCCGCATGATTATGGCGGTGGTGTGTCTGCAATTCCGTCGTATGAGATACTGTTCGTGTTGGAGGCGAAGGTCACAACGGCTGCGGGGCTGGTGAGCGGTGAGTGCCTTGGGCAGATCATGCAATACCTGCATGAGGTGCTCGATGCGAACCCCAACCGACACACAGCGTCGGGAATCCTGTTCAACCAGATGCATGCCGTCGCCGTGACCATGACACGGGAGCGTGATGTTGATGAAATAGTGACAACTGCCCAGTACAGCGACTTGGCCCCCTGGAAGGATTTTCTACCTGTGCTCCTGTACAAACTCGTCGTGTCTCCCCCGGAAGCTCACAGGCTGCCCACTTTCGGGGAACCCAAGTCCCACTGCGCCGACTTCCTTGGCGTGGGGGCCACTTCAGTCGTGTACAAGCTGAGTGATGGGGAGTCAGTGCTGAAGCTGGGCAAGGTGCCGGTGTGCAGGGGCGGTGCGGGTGAGGAGTACACAGGCTGCGGTGAGGACGATCCCTTCGCCACTGAAGCCGCAATGTTGGCTATGTTGACAGGCATCCCCGGCGTGCCCAGACTGCTGTCCGAGGTGCTGATGTTTTCTGGTGCTGGGTTTGCGCCGGCTCCCTACCTCGTCATGGCCCCTGTGTGCCAGCCGTTCGGTGGAAAGGGCGTTCAATTTCGACAGGCGCATGCTGTTGAGCTGGGCAACATCCTGCTGGCTGTTGGCGCGAAGAATGTTGTGCATCGAGACATCCGGCCTGCGAACGTGATGCATGACTCAGAGGGGCATGTGCATCTGCTGGACTGGGGGTTTGCTGTGACAGCTGGATCCTCGGCAGTGCTGAAGGGGACGCTGCGTTGCGCGTCACCCTCCTTCCTCTTACATTTCTCTAGAACACCACTGGAGCCTTACACCTGGTCAAGGACTGACGACTGGCACAGCTGGTTGCGCTGCTGCCTTCTGCTTGCTTACCCTGACCTGCATGGCCTGTTGGATTGCCGTGTAGCTGTTGAGGGCGACAGGATAGATGCGGCAGCGGCGGAGGGTGTCTGTGGATTTTGGACGGGTGTGTTCGCTGCTAACCCTCGGTGGGGTGATGTTGACAAGGTCATTGAGAAGGTGTCCCGTGGTGAGCTTGAACTGGAGTCTACCGTGTTGAAAGGGTGGTGTGAAGCGCTGCTGCCTTCGTTCGATTTCGAGGTACGTGTGTGTGATCTCCCCTGTATTTTTTGCCGCTTGACCTCGCCGCTTGACGCGGCGCGTGGTGTGTTCCCAGCTTCCACCTGGCGCTGGGGTTCTTGCACGAATTCCGGAGGACGTTCCGGAGGATGCCGACGATGCCACCGCCCCGGTACTTGCGTTGGTGCTTGAACATGAACGCTTCTCATGAGTGTCTGTGTTATGTCACTTATGTCTGACAGTCTGGCCGTGGCCACCGTGACGCTAGAGTTGGGCAGACCCAGACCGCTATCAAGGACCGACGCAATGTGTTTCACCTCCTCACATGCAAAAAAAACGGGGTTCGTATCGTGGCGGACAGTATGTGCTATTCACCTCCTGAAGGCGCTTATCTTGGTGAGTGTTGCAGCAGCGCTGCCCCTCATGACCTAAAACGGTTTGCTGTGAGACGTTGAGTTGTCCGGT
>NZ_JARLJK010000002.1:0-1188 GCF_031291215.1 Silvimonas sp. | reverse complement strand
TGGCGTGTGACCATGTCTCGCTATAATTTCGAGATACACCATGTACCTGGTGAGGTTCACGTCGTGGCAGATATGTTTAGTCGGTGGGCACACCCTGAGTTCGACCGTGGCGCGATCACACTTGGCGTAGCAGACGCAGGTGCCGCTGACACTGGTGAACTGCAGGAAGGTGCGGCGCGGATGGTGTCCTCTCGTGAGGCTGTAACAGCTGACGCTGAGTTGCTCCGTTTCGACCCAACTGACTTTCCTTCCCTCGGCGACATACGGCAGGCCCAGCTGGAGCATGTTTCGCTCGCTGACCATGCGTTGTTCGGCCTAAAGGAGGACATTACCAACAGAGTGTTAGTCAATGACGCCGGGCAAATCTTTGTGCCGGATGCGCGTAGCCTGCGGCAACGCCTGTGTGTGGTCGCACACCAGGGCGAAGCTGGGCACCGCGGCATTGACAACACACTCCGTTTACTGAACGAACGGTTCGTGTGGCCGAACATCGAGAACGATGTGAGAACCTATGTGCGTCAGTGCCTGCATTGTCTGAGGGCACGTGGTGGCCGAAAGGTCCCGCGTCCCTGGGGCGATACCTTGCACGCTAACGGCGCTCATCAAGTTCTGCACTTTGATTTCATGTTTGTTCGTGCGGCGGACGCGTCCACAGACCACGAGTATCAATATACACTGGTCATAATGGATGGGTTTAGCCGGTTCGTAGAGTTGGTGCCGTCGGCTCGTGCCGATGCATCGACTGCAGTGAACGCGTTGATTGGGTGGTTCTCTCGGTACGGTCGTGTACACACATTTGTGTCCGACCAGGGATCCCACTTCAACAACCGGGTAATGAAAATGTTGCGTGACGCTCTGGGTATCTCCCATCACTTTACGGCGGTGTACGCGCCGTGGAGTAATGGACGAGTGGAGCGAGTCAACCGTGAAATTCGTGAGCTGCTCACGATGCTGCGTTCAGCGAGGAGGAGGAGGTGGGTCTGACACCTGTATCGTCTGCTACGATACGCACGAAAGCTGAGGCTCTACGTGAGCACCTCTATGCCGTGCGCGAAAAGGTGACTGACGCCATGCTCACACAGCGACGCGCGGACCCTTCTAGAGGCAAGCGTCCAGTTGACTTTGATGTCGGCGACTATGTGCTGTATGCAATGCCTGGCAAGTCCGCGAAGGACAAGACAAAACCGT
>NZ_JARLJK010000014.1:0-1160 GCF_031291215.1 Silvimonas sp. | reverse complement strand
TGAACGATCACATGGGTGACCATGTCGTTGATCGACACACCCCGCCGATGGCATTCGGCAAGTATCGGACGCCGGAACAGCGAGATGATGCTGGGCATTTCGCCCGTCGACCAGATCGAGTGCTGACCGAAGGGCCGACCGTGATACAGCCCGAGCAGCGCCCACGGGTCTGACAACCCGACAGCGCGCAACATTTCGCTGTCGGCAAAATCCTGCACGCGAAACACCACATCGCCCAGATGATCGCGGAAAATCTGCGGCAGTTCGCTGACAGCGCGATGCGCCAGATGCTCCAGCGCAGCAGCATCCGGGGTATGGATCAGGTGGTTGCTCATATCCCCGATATGGGGTGCCCGCCGCAAATTGAAACAGGACGATGGCTACGAACGCCTGGAAACCGCTGGTGCGATAGCGTTGCCTTGATGTGAATTTCCATACCTCCGTTGGACAGCGAAGCGAACGCCTCCAACACTTGGACAAGGCCATCATGAAGAATTAAGCTGCGCTTCCCTTGCGTTGCATTGGTGGCGCAAACTTGGGCTGCCCTCGGCAATTTTGGAAAAGCAGGCTGTCGAAATGATCTACGCGCACTCGCTGGAACTTCGGCCCGAAAACGAGTGGGAGCCGCTGATGCACCATCTCGTGTCCGTGGGGGCTCGGGCAGGGCGCCATGCAGCGCCGTTCGGTGGCGCTTCCTTGGCCTTGGCCATGGGGCTTTTGCACGACATCGGCAAATGCTCGGCAAAATATCAGGCTTATATCAGGCAACCGTCGATCGCCGGCGGTCCCAAGGGGCCAGATCACAGTACGGCGGGGGCGCAACGGGCCCGTGATCTCTATGGAGATCAAATTGGCCGCTTGCTCGGATTTGGAATTGCCGGGCACCACGGAGGCTTGATGAATGGCGACGGTTATGGCGGGTCAAGCCTGACATCCCGGCTTGGCAAGACCGTCGAATCGCACGAGGGGTGGGAAGACCACGCGATCGGGCTGCCGCCGCGAGCGGAACTCGCCACAGGCGCGCCGAAGCTCGGCACGAACCAGATCGAAAAGCATTTCTCATTGCCATTTCTGGCCCGGATGCTGTTTTCCAGTCTGGTCGATGCCGATTTTCTCGAAACCGAGGCGTTCTATTCGGATGGGCAAGCGCCGGCACGTGG
>NZ_JARLJK010000094.1:0-2434 GCF_031291215.1 Silvimonas sp. | reverse complement strand
CACTATGAACTTTTCACGCCAGTCATGATGTCTAAGGCGATCTGTTAACAGATCTGTGAACCAAAAAGGGTTAGCGAAAATCGTGCAGCGCGGTTGCGGTTTTGAGGCGCAGGCCAGATTCTTTTTGTGTGCAAACCTCTGCCAATACATCTGAATCACTGCAGCATTTTGTAATTTGCCAGCCTCCAGGCTGGAGTGTGCTTGGGTCATGGGTTACAATACAGGCCAAAAGCGTCTCTTTTGGGCTTGCCGACCACAAATCCGTTAACGGATCCGCGATCAAATGGTTGGTTTCGTTGACAGATCCGTTAACAGATTTGGCATCGAATCCGTCAACAGATCCGTGAACGGTTCACGGATCCGTTAACAGATTCATTAGGGTTAGCCGTAACCCTAACTGCAACTGTCAAACGATACAGCACACCCAATACTTATCGGACAACCACCCACGACACACGGAAATTCGTTTATGAGCACAGCTACCCGAATCCAGTCCGATATCCAAATAACCCTAAGAATTGAAATAGATAGAAACCGATGGTTCAATTGGCACTTCGGTCCCGCAGGCCGAGGCTTTCGGCAGTCCGGGCGAGCTAGGAAAGGCCAGGAATGTCAGATCGCTTTCGAACCGAAAAAGATTTCTCTCAGTATCCTCACTCAACACTCATCTGAGCTGTAGTTCGATGTCGGTGCACTAGTGTGGTGCGCGGCACTTCGCCAATCGGCCCAATCTGTCAGGTCAAAATCTGTTAACGGATCTGTCAACGGTGCCGACCATCCGTTAACGGATCTGTCAACAGAAAGTCGGCACTGCCAGCGTCTAAGTTGCTTTGCGGCTAGCGCTTTCTCAGCTGTGAGTGGAATGCGTGTCAATGTGTGGAAGTGCACGAGAACAATGGGGTCGAATCGGATCACGCTGGCGCGGGCTGGCTTGGGTGGCAGCGGCAGCTGCTGGCGGCAAGGCGGACGATGATGACGATGTTGATGTCGACTCGTGATGCATCAGCTGGCGCTCACGGGAAGGTGAGCACGCTGCGCGTGCGTCGCCTATCTTCTGCTTGTTGACGCAGTTGGACCTCCTCGCGTACTGCTTGGTACGCCTTCTTCGCTTCGAAGGGAACGACGGTGCTGCGAAGCTGCGGCTCACACGCGGCGAAGGCGGAATTATCTAAGTACGGATGGGGGAACGGAGGCCATGCTGCGCGGTTGGAACGAGGATCGAGGAGCGAGGAACGAGAACGAAGAACGAGAATCGAGGAACGGGAACGAGAACGAGAGTCGGATGGATGAGGAGACGAGCACCGGAACGCGTCTGCTACTGGCGACGCGGGCAGAAGGCAGACGGGTGCTTCGGTGGTGTCTCATCTGGCACGAAAAGCGACGCACCATCGGCCACGGCGAGATCGTTGATCGCCATCGTGCAGATGAACGACGGCAGCGTGATGCCCTCCGTGCCGCGGCTGGTCGACATACGACAGCGGATCTGATGACAGATGGATCAGGACATGAGAACGAGAAACGACAAGCGGAATGAGAACGGGGGGATCCGGAGGTCAGGCCAAAGGACAGAACACAAGCTCGCACTCATGCTCGGCCAGGCGATCTGACCAAGAAGTTGCGATACGCGTCGACCAACGGAATGGCTTCCCCCTCGTGCCTCGGATCGTACGGATGAGCACCAGTCTTGATGAACGGGAAGCACTTCACCTTCGACGACGGCAGACTAGCGGGCGTCCTCGGCAGGTACGAGGTGACGGCCGAGCGCGCCCACTTCTTTGCCTGCTGCCCATTCTCGTACCGGTGCACAAGGAAGACGACAGCCGCACCCTGACAAGAGCAACACAAACAAACAACAAATCCGTCAACGCGATGATCGCTCAGACTGCCAACTGGTTGTCACGCGAACGGACCGGGTCCACCTTGCCGATCGACTGGTTCAACCCGACGAGCTCGATGTCCTCCAGCGACGCCGTGTTCAGAGTCGCCAGGACGGTCGCTTCCGGCGGAAACACGATCTGAGCCCCGAAGCCCGCCGGAGCTTTGTCTGGTTGAAGAAGCGAAAACAGAAAGAACAAACGATTCCGAGTGAGCAGCAGACACGCACAGGTGGCGCTACCAGCTGGCAGTGGCAAGGAAATACGAACTGGTGCGGGTGTACTCGTTCGCGCGCTGGCGCAGTCCGCGCGGGACCATCACATGGGTCATGCGCGTCGACGTAATGCTCGCATCAGTCGCTGCCTTGATGATGTCGGCCTCCGTCACCGGAGTGTTGATGACCGGCAGTTCCATGACCGACTCCAGATGCGCCGTCCTGATGGTGTCGTCATCCCAGAGGAACTCGGGAGCTACGAGGACAGGCAGAGGAACAGACAGAACCGACAACAGAGCGATACCGGAGTGAGCAATCGGGTCGATCACCGGTACTCGATTCGCT
>NZ_JARLJK010000093.1:0-1050 GCF_031291215.1 Silvimonas sp. | reverse complement strand
TCGCCTCGCGTGGTGACGTACGCCTGTTTCTGCGTCCAACACGCTGAGAATCGGTCTGGAGGCACGCAGAAGATGAAGCGAGCAGCTTGGACGGCACCCGCAGGCGGCGAAGTTGCACAATGCATGTAGGTCATGATATCCTTGAGACCCTTAACACTGATCGTGTGCGATTCAGCGCCTGTCATCTGGAAGATAAGGTCTGGCTGCTTCACAGCATCTCCTGCGGCGAAGGTCTTGCTCTTCGGCTGACCGTACTGCGCATCTCCGAGGTGGTCGATGTCTGTGTGCGATGTGAGCTGGACCCATGCCGACGGCGGTAGGGTGAGTGTGCCGACACGACCGTCTTCGAGGCAGCGCATGTGAAACGTGCCGCCCAAGCACAACGCTCGGTGTGCGAACGGCTCGAAGATCTGGCCGCGGATCTGGCCGACAGCCGGATGCCCAGCAGCGCTGGACAGGAATTCGACAATGCGGTGGCTATGCAGCTGCTGCTCGCACCGGAAGATCTCATCGGCCATGTACTGGCTGCCGATGAATATGTCGTACGTCCGGTAGTTGGACGTGTCCACGCGGTAGTGCACCACCGTGCGACTGAGTGACTCCACAGCCTCCGAGTCCATCGATGTGATGCACTTCATCAACTCGTCGAGGTTCACCACACGAAGGACCTTGCGCAGCTCGTCGTCCAGCTGCTCTGTATCCTCGAGCGACAGAACGAAGCGTGGCAGACCACCCCATTTGTGGTAGCGCACGTGCACCTCGTCTGGCGTCAGCGAGCGGTGCAGATCTGCATCGGCACACTCGACCGTGGTCGTGTTGCACACGCTGCGCGCGGCCTCGAGCTCCTCTTCGCTCCACACCGGCAGATAGAAGTGCGTCTTATGGTCCTTGACGAATTGCTTGTAGTGCCGATCGTCGGGCGACGAGACACAGTACGTACGAGCTCCCACACTACCCAGCGGTTCGACTGGCTCACGTCCAGCTGCATCGAAGATGTAGAGATTGTTTGAATCGGCGAGCTCGTGGGTGAATGACTTGCCTCGCTCGCCG
>NZ_JARLJK010000092.1:0-1477 GCF_031291215.1 Silvimonas sp. | reverse complement strand
GTTGCGCTGTTCGCTCTTGTACCAGTGGGAGAGTCCCGACCACAGCGGCATGACGCAGAACAGGCTCAGCATGATCAGCACCGGCCCGCGCCGGCGATAGACCAGGAAAGCGCAGATCAAACCAATGGGCAGCGCCAGCAGAATGAGGTTTGCGAAAATGGGCAGGGCGTATTGGTCCTTGTCAAAGGCCATGGCAATGTGCTGCGGCAGTTGGGACAGGCTGATTTTGCCGGCCGGTCCGTAATACAACTGGCCCGCCACATCGGTCAGACTGTACACCGCCAGCACCACCGCCACCGCGGCGACCACGAAGCCCCACAGCCGTATCTTTTGGTAATGGATGGCCGTGTATGCCGCCATCAAGGTCAGCCCATAGCCGATCATCATGGCAAACAAGCCGTGCGAAGCGGTGAAGAAAACCTTGTTCAAGTCCTGCGAGGCGCGGTCGGGCGAGACGTCAAGGAGGATGACCAGCAGCACGGACAGGCAGAAATAAATGGCCACCAGGCCGATGATCCACGAGCGTTCGCGCTTGTGGAGTTTCCAGAGATACGCGAAGGGCAGCAGGCCGATGAAAACATAGACCAGGCTGAATGACTCGGACAGTCCTTTGGCGATATACCAGAGCTGGAAGGCAAAATGTTTGGGATCGGAAAAGATGTTGGAACCATGAATGGCTTCATACTGGCCGCGGCCCAGGGCGTGGAAGAAGCCTTCCACGGTGCGCGGATAACCCCATTGCATCGGCGGGTCGGTCATGCACGAAACCGGCTCGTACAAATAAACCAGCACGCCGCAAGTCCAGGCGATCAGCATGAGAAAGCACGCCAGCCATTCGGTCAAGATGCCCCCGGTTTCAATGGCCAGCCAGATTGCGGCACCGATGGAGCCGATACCGACGATGTAGAACAGGTTTTTTTCAATGCCGCTCATGTTTTGCAGCGCCGGCATGGAACTCATGCACAACAGCCCAATAATAAACACGATGCTGTTGCCGATGAACAGGTCGCGGCCCAGGCGGGGCGAGGCCAGCGCAATGGCCACTTCCAGCCCCATGGCACTCAGCAGCAGCGTCTGGTGGATCGTTATGCACAAGCCATAGAGAAACATGGCCAGATATAGGTACCGCCGCTGCTGCGGGGCGTACATCCACCGCATGATGCACGCCAGCACCGCGATCAGCCACGGCACGCCGAACAAGGAAATGCGGTTGATCACCACCGACTCGCTCCACATGAAAATGTCCAGCCCCAGCAGCGTGCCCGCCACGAAACCCGACACCGAGCAGATGGCGTTTTCCCATTTGCGCGGCAGGCCCTTGATGGCCTCCACCCCTTCGATCAACATGCTGCTGCCGCGCGAAACCATCAGCGCCAGCAAGCCGCAGCCCATGGCTGCCGCGAAGGATTCGCCCACTTCCACCCGCCAGGCCACGTTGCCAAAGGGCAGAATGGCCGTCCAAAACCAGGCGTAAACC
>NZ_JARLJK010000091.1:0-1013 GCF_031291215.1 Silvimonas sp. | reverse complement strand
TTCGTCAGTTCCGCGCGCGATCGTTTGGTCGGCTGCCTTGGTGTCGGTCTCATTTTGCGCGTGCACGTGGCGGTGCGACTGACGATGGATTCCACCACGGGTCGAGCAGGAATACGTGGTTCGCCGATGTCAGGTTGAGCCAAAACCGTTTACTTGCGCAAACCGTTTTAGATTAGGATGGGGCCGGAGCCCCCATGAATGAGTTCAGATCAGAACTCTGTCCCATTAATTTCTTGCGCGCATTCGATTCAGATCAGAAGTCATTGTGGACAAGCTTAGTAGGCTTGGAGGCGTGAAGCTCTAGGAGCCATTATTCTAATTGATCATTTACTGTAATTTCAGATGGTTTTCACGTGATTTCTCCTTTAATCATCAAGCTTCAAGTTGAGGCAACGTTTTGTTTGGGGCATTTAAATTTCTAAAATCTTAGACATTTCAGCCGACCGCTTTGTGGAATGAGGCGGAAGGATCTGGTGCCTGATGCGATGATGGAGCCCTTCGTAAGTGCGATTCGATGTTCGATTGAAGGTTGAATATTTTGTTTTTCATCACAGTTTGAAGAAATTTTACGCAACACTGAGCTCCATGCCATTGGCGGCGAGGTGGTCCTCACTTTACTTGAACAGGTGCAGCAAGTCGGATAGTCGATCGGCTTGCTGGTCCTCGCGCGACTTGGATGCGCGCGTCAACGCCGTGGTCGTCATCTGTCGCTTGGCGTCCTGCAGCTCCATGATCTTCTCCTCGACGCTGTCCTTGCAGATGAAGCGAACGATCTCGACGTCCCGAGTCTGGCCCAAACGGTGAACGCGATCGACGGCCTGATCCTCCGTGCTAACAACAGGGGAAAGAACGAGGCACAGAAAACAAACAAGTTCGTCAGTTCCGCGCGCGATCGTTTGGTCGGCTGCCTTGGTGTCGGTCTCATTTTGCGCGTGCACGTGGCGGTGCGACTGACGATGGATTCCACCACGGGTCGAGCAGGAATACGTGGTTCGCCGATGTCAGGTTGAGCC
>NZ_JARLJK010000013.1:0-2104 GCF_031291215.1 Silvimonas sp. | reverse complement strand
TGTTGCTCACCGTGCCGTTGACGGTTTCAGTCCAGTTGGCACTGGTGTTCGCGGTGAAATTCAGCACATAGTTTCCCGAGGTCACGCTCATCGTGGCGTTGGAGATGCTGAACTGGCCGCTGAATCCATTGCTGCTGCCCAGGTTATTGATGAAGCCCGTGAACGTGCCGTCGTTGGCCATCAGCAAGTCAAAATACCCGGCGCTGTTGATCGAAATGTCGTTGGTGTCATAGAACAGTCCGGTAAACTTGCCGGCCAGGTAATTGAAGGGGTTCGGCGGGATGGTGATGGTCAGCGTCTGGCTGGCCGAGTTGCTGACGCCGCCGTTCAGCGCCCCGCCGTTGTCAACCGCGCGGATGCCAACCGTCACAATGCCGGCCACCTTGCCCGGGGTAAAGATCAGGGTGCCAAGGGAACTCACCGTGGGCTGGTTGAGGAACAGGCTGGAATTGCTGTTCGTCACCACAAAGGTCACGGTCTGCCCGCTTTCGTTCGTCGGCCCCGCCTGGATGTTGGTGACCGCATTCGCGAGGCTCACCGCCACATCGTATTTATCCACGATATAGGATTGGATGGCCAGATTGAACGATGGCGCCTGGTTGACCCATGCGATGCCCGCTGTGAGGGTGGCGCTGTTGGTGAGCGTGCCGTCATCCACCGTGACCGTTACGGTGTTGGTGCCAAAGGCGTTGGTAACTGGCGCAAACACCAGCGTATGATTCGTGCCCAGGCCGGTGACCGACACCGTCAGCAAATTCGTGTTCGCCGACGTGCAGGTGATGTTGAAGTTGGTGGTCAGCGGATCAAACACGGTAAATGGCATCGTCAAATTGGTGATGGCATTCTCCAGCATATTCTTGTTGGTAAGCCCGGTGATCGCCGGCGGATATTGCCCCTGCACCACCGCCAGATCGAAGGTGTTGGTGCAACTGTTGACGCCGCCGTTGGTGATCGAACCGGAGGTGGTCATGGACACCGTGACTTGATTCGTGCCGAAGGCGTAATTCGCGGTCTTGAAGACCAGCGTGCCGTTGGTGCTGATCGCCGGGAATTGCGCAAACGTCACATTGGTCGCGTTATTGGTCGGGCAGCTCACCGCAAACAACCAGGTCTGGCCGGATTGATTGGTGGCGCCGACATAGATGTTGGTCACAAAGAATCCATTGGTCACAACGCCGGCATTTTCAGCCACCACCAGCCGGTTGGTGCTGAAGGTGAAACTCGGCGTCTGGTTGACCGGCTTGACGGTCAAGGTCAGACTGTTGGTGGTGAAGAGTCCGGCTTCACTGGAGATCAACTGGATCGGCGTGGTGCCGTTCTGGTTGGTCCCCGGCGTGATGGTCAGCGTATAGACCGCGTTGCTGAGGCTGCCGTTGTTGGTGGCCGTGACCGAGACCGTGGCCAGCGTGGTGTTGGAAACGGTGGCCGTGAAGGTGAAATTGCTCACCGCCAGGTCGTAATCCCACACGTTGACCGTGGTGTTGGTCGCCGCCGCGTTTTCTAGCACCACCACATTCGTGAACAGGTTGATGACTGGCGCGTGCGAGACCGGCAGAACCGCCAGCGTAAAGGTATTGGTGGCCGTATTGATGCCGCCGTTGTTGGTCGCACCGGTCGTCTTCATGATGACCGTAACCAAGTTCGTCCCGTAGGAGTGCGCCACGGGCTTGAACGACAGCGTGCCGTTGGTGCCGATGGCCGGCAGATTGGTAAAGGCCGCGTTCGTGGCGTTGCCAGTGACCGTCAGGGCGGTAAACGTCCAGGTCTGGCTCGCTTGATTCGTGGCGCCCGCATACATGTTCAGGGCAAAACCCGCGTTGGTCACCAAACCCGATTCCTCGGCTGCTACCAGGAAGTTCGTCGCCAGCGTGAACGTCGGCGCCTGATTGACCGGCTGAATCGTCAACAACAGCGTGTTGGTCGTGAACAAACCTGCCTCGCTGGCAATCAACTGGATGGGGGTGGTGCCATTCTGGTTGGTGCCAGGCGTAATGCTCAGCGTATAGACCGCGTTGCTGAGGCTGCCGTTGTTGGTGGCCGTGACCGAGACCGTGGCCAGCGCCGTGTTGGAAACGGTGGCCGTGAACGTGAAGTTGCTCACCGC
>NZ_JARLJK010000090.1:0-2032 GCF_031291215.1 Silvimonas sp. | reverse complement strand
TCGTCTGACGTCTCACTTGAAGATGGGCATCGCGATCCAAGTGTGTGGCAGCGCCTGAGGTCGCGGCGCCTTGGAGTCGGCTCTGAACTCCGGCCACCCGGTGAAGACCGGTCCGCGTGCGATCGGGCAGAGGACGTTCGTCAGCTTGATGTAGGTGTCCACCCATGTGTCGACACCACCCGCGTTGGGGTCCATGTCGATCGTCGCCAGTTGGGTGATGGGGTCGACCCTGCCTCGGTAGATGTCGCATCGGCCGAAGGAGAAGGTGGTCTGGGCCAGGCCCTCGACCGTCACCCGGAGGAAGCACTTGAAGCGCCCGTAGAAGAGAGGAGTGCTGTCGATCTTCTCCTTCAGCTCCTCCTCATTCCCCTGGACGATCTCTGCGATACGATTAAAGTACCGATGGACGTGTCGCGCCTGGATGGCGAACCACGCCTGGGTCGTCTTCAGGTGCTTGGTACGCGCCTCACGCGCGGTGGTGGCGTAGGTCCACGCGCCGATCTGGACCTTCGACGAGTCGACGCTCACCACGTGGAGGGACTTGATCGACCCGGCGGTCCTCAGCTCGGCATACCGACGGGCACCCAGGTACTCCTTCAGCAGGTCGACGCAGCAGACGCTGTCCGGCTTGAGGCACTTGAACCGATGGTGGACCAAGTGACTGTTGTTCTTGGTGATCGTTGGCCAGTGGACGGAGCCGGCCAGGAGACTCGAGTTGGTCGACGAGGGTGCGACGCCATCCTCTTCGGCCGAGTCGACCCCAGGGAACACGCGGCACCCGACGGTGGCCAACTGCTGGAGGAGGACCGAGCGCTCCGACACCATGCGAGTCATCACGTTCTTCTCGGGGTGCTTGCGACTCTTGATGTGACGCACGTAGTGGCCGATCATGCTGACAGGGACAGGGACAGCAGCACACAGGAGCAACGATCAGCGAAGATGGTAACATATATGATAACAAATGTTACAACCATACAGAATGGTACGAGATGGTACGTACCGCTCGAACGCGAAGACCCACGTCCCTCTGGCCGGTCCCCACATCGCCAGGTAGTCCGGAGCATGGAACATGAGCATGTGAAGGACCATGCTCTTCTCCGTCTGCGGGAAGTGTCGGTGTATCCCTTGGGTGAGTGTCCGTCTCATCTGCTGGATACTCACACCCAAATTGTATGGGTTGATGCAGGATGCCAGATGGTATCGTGTTGACATGGATGCCAGCCGGTACCATGTGTTGTGAGGTACCATTATGGTATGCCCAGTACCATCTTCACGTGGGTTTGGCCGGCTTGTAGTTACCGCACGGTGCACCGAAACCTTCTCCACCATACAGATTCTAACAGCACACGATTAGATAAAGCTTGTAGCAGAACGGTTAAGACAATACCTTTCTGCGTCCGTCACTAGTCTCCGTTCCGATTTGGTCGGCAATCCCATATGGGATGAATGCTGAGCTTTGCAACTACATAACCATAAATTATTTTCACTTCAAACATATATCAAAAGTCGTCGTGTAACGAGTTATAAACGTTTGGCTGATTGATACCGACGGAAGTGTTTTGATTATAGTGATAACTCATTTTCGCAGCAGCCACCGATGAAATTCTGTCCATACCATATGGTACCCGTTCAAAGCTCTGTGATATCATTCTGGTATCACGTTTTGCCTAACGATTTGCCTCCATACCATTATGGTATCCGTCTGATTCCCTACAGTGGCCGTGCCCCATCGCGCCTGATGCACTCTTTCGCTCTCCTCTTGCCTCGAAGCTGCCGCCGCGCGCCCATGGCGTCTTGGCTGTCCCAGGCATATGGCGGGTTCGTGAATCGTGAATCGTGAATGTATTTTTCGTGAGTTGGACAAAGTTCATTACCAGAACCTCTAAACACGTCATCTACTGCATCGCATACACGGCGGCATGAGGACCTTTTGACGCAGCAGATGAATTCAGTCGACATGTGCGCCTCTGGAAAAAATCTTCCATAGACACCACACCTTCCTCGGAGCACAGTGCGGTAGTGTCAGATTCTT
>NZ_JARLJK010000089.1:0-1116 GCF_031291215.1 Silvimonas sp. | reverse complement strand
GCGGGGCCTCAAGGTGTCGGCCAAGAAAACCACGTTCTATGCGCGCGAGTTGAAGTATTGTGGCCGTGTACTTACGCGTGTAGGCGCGAAGTTCGACCAGCAGTACATCGACACCGTGCTGCGGATGGGCAAGCCCATCACAGTAGGCGAGTTACGCTCTTACTTAGCAACCGTGAACTGGCTCCGTTTAGCCATACCGCGGTTTGCTGAAGTTGTCGAGCCTTTACAGGCGGCCTTGACAAAGGGCCTGCGGTACGCGCGTGCGCATCGCATTCGGCAGCCCAAGAACCTCCCCGTGATAGTCACGTGTGGGTGGGGGGCAGAGCAAGACGCGGCTTTTGAGCGCGTATGCCATGCAGTGGCGAATACGGTGACGCTGGGTTTCCCAGACGACTCCAAGGTGACGTGCGTGTGGTCTGATGCCTCCGGGCAACACTACGCTGGTCTGGTTACACAGACAAGCGAGGACCAGCTCGCCCTGCCTGTTAAGCAGCAGGAACACGTACCTTTGGCGTTCGTCAGTGGCTCCTTCCGAGATTCTAGCTCTCGTTGGAATACCACAGAGAAGGAGGGCTACGGCCTGCTTGCGACATGTGAGCGGACTGAATACCTCGTCAGCAGGGCTGCAAAGTTGCATGTGTTCACTGATCACAACAACTTAGTTTTCCTGTTTGACCCCAAGGCAGAAGGGCCTTGTGCTTCGAAATCAGCGGGTGACCGTGTTGAACGCTGGCGTGTGACCATGTCTCGCTATAATTTCGAGATACACCATGTACCTGGTGAGGTTCACGTCGTGGCAGATATGTTTAGTCGGTGGGCACACCCTGAGTTCGACCGTGGCGCGATCACACCTGGCGTAGCAGACGCAGGTGCCGCTAACACTGGTGAACTGCAGGAAGGTGCGGCGCGGATGGTGTCCTCGCGTGAGGCTGTAACAGCTGACGCTGAGTTGCTCCGTTTCGACCCAACTGACTTTCCTTCCCTCGGCGACATACGGCAGGCCCAGCTGGAGCATGTTTCGCTCGCTGACCGTGCGTTGTTCGGCCTGAAGGAGGACATTACCAACAGAGTGTTAGTCAATGACGCCGGGCAAATCTTTGTGCCGGATGCGCGTAG
>NZ_JARLJK010000088.1:0-7788 GCF_031291215.1 Silvimonas sp. | reverse complement strand
TCGAGCTTCGCAACCCAAACCTATCCGAAAACTGCGATGACCACCCGCGCTGCTGGCCGGACGCTACAGCGCAAATTGGATAGCGCGCGTCCGGCCAACAGCGCTAACGTCAGAACCTACACCACGTCCAGGGACGTGATCAAAGCGCCCTACCAAGGCCGAGCGAGATGGCCTCTTCAAGTTTCCGACTGTCATCGAAAATTGCGTCCAAATCTCCCTTAAACGCAGCAATTCTGTCCTCAAAAGTGGTCCCGTCATCCTCTGTGGCGACACCCTCCACGTAACGCCCCGGCGTCAAGACAAAGCCGTGCTTCCGCACTTCTTCCAGCGTCACCGATCTACAAAAACCGGGGATGTCTTGATACTCGCCAAGCCCTGCGTCCGGCTTTGCCCGCCAGCGGTGATAGGCTCCGGTGATCGTGGCGACGTCACTTTCGGAAAACTCGCGCCGGGTGCGGTCCACCATGTGGCCAATGTTGCGGGCATCGATGAACAGGATTTCGCCGCGCCGGTCCCGGTGGCCGTTTGCGCTCTTGTCGCGTGCGAGAAACCACAGGCAGGCGGGAATCTGCGTGGAATAGAAAAGCTGGCCCGGCAGCGCGACCATGCAATCCACCACGTCGCCTTCGATCATGGCCTTGCGAATATCGCCCTCGCCTGATTGCTGCGACGACATCGAGCCATTGGCCAGCACCACGCCAGCCGTGCCGCGCGGGGCCAGATGGTGGAGGATATGTTGCAACCATGCGAAGTTGGCATTGCCCGCAGGCGGCTGGCCGAATTTCCAGCGCACATCGCCTTCAAGCTGTGGCTGCCACCAGTCCGAGATATTGAACGGCGGGTTGGCCATGGCGTAGTCGAATTTCAGCGTGGGGAACGCATCGCTAAGAAACGACCCTTCATTGTTCCACTTGATGTCCGCGTCAATGCCGCGCACGGCAAGGTTCATCTTGCACAGCTTCCACGTGGTATGGTTGCGCTCCTGCCCATAAATGGCGATGTCGCTGCGGCGGCCCTGATGGTTTTCGATAAACCGCTCGGACTGCACGAACATGCCGCCGGAGCCGCAGCACGGATCGTAAACCCGGCCATTGTGCGGTTCCAGCATTTCCACGATGGTTAGCACCACCGAACGCGGGGTGAAGAACTCGCCGCCCCGGCGCCCTTCGGCCCCGGCAAACTGGCTGATGAAATATTCATAGGCGCGGCCCAGCAGATCGCGCGAATTGGCGCCTTGGCTGTGCATACCGACCCGGGAAAACAGGTCGATCAGTTCGCCCAGCATCGTTTTATCGAGTTGCGGGCGGCCATATTCCTTGGGCAAAACGTCCTTGAGCATGGCGGCATTTTCGCGCTCGATGGAATCCATGGCGTTGTCGATCAGGTTGCCGATGTCACCGACGCGCTCGTTGCCGGTGTTGACGTCCGTAAACGTGATCTGCGTGCGCTTGGCATTTGCCTGCAAATGGTCCCAGCGCGCTTCTCGCGGGACCCAAAACACATTGGCCGCAAGGTATTCTTCGGGGTCATCGGCGTCCGCAAATTGTTCCTGAAGCAGCTTTGCCCGGTGGGACTCAAAAGCCTCCGAGATATATTTCAGAAAGATCAGCCCAAGCGCGACGTGCTTGTATTCCGAAGGTTCAAGATTGCCACGGAGCTTGTCCGCCATCTTGAACAGGTCTGCCTCAAAGCCAAGATCGCTGCCGCTTTGTGCTTGAGATGCCATTGAATCGTATCTCCTTCGGCATCGGTCTAGCCGAGCCTTGGGGGGCAGAGCAACCGGGCCTAACCTTTTATCGGAAAGGGTAAGCCAGCCGTCAGCGCTGCCACATCGCAATCGCTGGCAGCGGCCAAGCGGCAGAGCACTGTAAAGGTGATGTTGCGCTCCCCGCGCTCCACCGAACCGCAATAGGACCGGTCGAGGCCAGCCACGAGGGCAAGCTGTTCCTGCGTCAGGCCAGCCGCCTTGCGCTGCGCCCGTATGCGCCTGCCCAGCTCCGCAAGAATGGCGTCCTCGTCCATCGGGCAGGTTAGGCCCGAAATGGGGACTTTCAGTCCACGGACTATTATACCTCATTCTTAACTTTTGGCCGGTAGTTTGCCCCCATCGGCATAGGCAATCGCCCAAGGAGCAACCCGTGCAACCTGCCCGCCCTGCATTTCGCATCGCCTCTTGCGTGCTGGCTGCGATTGCCTGCACTGGTCAGGCAGTGGCCCAAACCACAAACTGCATGGCGATGGGGCCTGACATGGTGAACTGCAACACCATCGGCCCAAGCGGCGAAAGCAGCACCACGAATTGCATGGCAATGGGCGGCGGCATGGCCACCTGCAACACCACAGGTGGACCGGTGCCGGGCACCAGCCCGAACCAAGGGCATTTTCTTACCCGGCTATCCGCCGCGCTGGCCGAGGGTAAGGAGCGATCGGTGCGAAAGCACGTGGGACATATGCTTGCGGATGGCGATTGCCAAGGTGCCAGCCGGTATGCCCTTGCCAACGGAAGCGTCGAGCTTGGGCTGAAAATCCAGCAATCTTGCCAATCTGCACCTGCCGCTAATCCGGGGAGTTTGGCGCAGCCGACTCTTGCCGAGGTGGTCAACCACGCGGTTGCCGAACTCCGCAAAGAACCATTTGCGGCCGATGGCAAGCCGGGCACGGTGCGATTGGAGGCACTGAACGGCCAAATCTTCATCGCCTTGCGACTGCCTCCGAGCATCACCGCCATGTCGGCTGAAATGCGGCAAGGGGTGGCCGATGATCTTTGTGGTGAGGACGTTTACAAGCCACTGCTGCAAAAGGGTGCGTCCGTCCACGTAGCGTTCTTGAGCATCGATAATCGCGATCTTGGCGCCGTACTGGCCACCAAGCAGGGCTGCGGTTTCTAGCAGGACTGGCCAGCAACACACCCGGCAACTGCTGCAACCGCTTGGCCAGATTAGCGCATTAGCAGCTTTAGCGGCCCCGCCACCTGCAACCCGTTGGGCATCCTGCCATATTCCACGCCATGGAACCTGCATGGAACAGCACAGTCACCGCCAACTCACCTATAAGCACATGATATAAAACAATAAGATCATAAACGGGCAGCGGCCCGCGCTGGCCGTAAGGGTATGGTATGGACACGCTAAGGATACCCAGAACCCGCTGGAGCGATCCCCGACCTGCTCAACCTGCCCGTTGCCTGTCAAACGGCAGGATTTCTGCGCCTTTGCGCAACATATCGAGGTAGTCGCTCCACCATTGCGCCATTGCAACCCGCTCCTGCCAGTGCGCCCCCCGGTGATAAGCTGCGCGCACCTTGTCACTGTCCCCGTGCGCCAGTGCCCGTTCGATGGCGTCGGGCGACCAATGGCCCGATTCATTCAGAAGGGTTGAGGCCATTGCGCGGAACCCATGCGCGGTCATTTCGTCGCCGGTGAAGCCAAGCCGCCGCAGCCCGGCGTTGATAGTGTTCTCGCTCATCGGGCGCGTGCGTGTCCGCATCGACGGAAAGACAAACCCGGTGGGGCCGGTGATGGCGTAGATTGCCTTGAAAATTTCTACTGACTGCCGCGACAGCGGTACGTGATGTGCCTTGCGCATTTTCATCTTTTCGGCCGGGATGGCCCATACGCCCGCGTCAAGATCAAGGTCTGCCCATTCTGCGTGCCGCAGTTCGCCGGGACGGACAAACACATGGGGCGATAGCAGCATGGCCTGCTTGGTGATGAAGCTGCCCTCATAGCCGTCAATCGCACGCAACAGGTTGCCTGCGCCTTGGGCATCGGTGATAGCGCCGTAGTGTTTGGACTGGGGAGCAGTGAGCGCGCCCTTCAACGCATACGTGGGATCGTTGGTCAGCCGGGCCGTTGCAACGGCATAGCGGAACACCCTCCCCGCCAATTGCAGCACCCGGCGCGCGGTTTCGTAATGGTTGGTGGTTTCGATGCGCCGCAGCACGGCCAGCACGTCAGGCGCAGTTATCTCTGCAATCGGCAGGCGACCAAAGGATGCCCCCATGCGAGCAATGTAATATTCGCTCTTTGTGGCGGTGGATGAGGACATCCCTTCCCGCCGACGCTTGTCGATGAATTCCTGGGCAATCTCGCCAAAGGTGTTGTTGGCCGAGACCTTCGCCCGGTATTTGGCCAACTGCTTTTCGCGGGCCGGGTCTTTGCCAGCCGCCAACTGCTCGCGCGCTTGGTCGCGCCGCTTGCGGGCATCAGCAAGGCCAACTTCAGGGTATGCGCCAAGCGCCAGCTTCTTTTCCCGGCCATCGCTGCGATATTTCAGCCGCCATAGCCTGCCCTTGGCCGGGGTGATCAGCAGGTACAGGCCCCCACTGTCGGCAAGTTTGTATTCCCTATCCAGGGGCTGGGCATTGCGGATTTGCGTATCGGTCAGCGGCATCTTGGGGGCCTTTTCAAAAGCCCCCGGACAAAAGGCCCCAGAAAGGCCCCCGATCCGGGGCGATTGCCGCCACCCGCAAGCGGATGCCAGCAACCTGAGAGGCTCAAAATACGCTTGATTTCTGATGGTTACAATGACGCCCACGGACGTTGGCGATCAAAGAAATGGTGGGCGGTGACGGGCTCGAACCGCCGACCCTCTCGGTGTAAACGAGATGCTCTACCAACTGAGCTAACCGCCCGGCGCACCGGAAGCCGCGCATTTACAGGGTTTTTGCCCCCGGTCAACCAGCCCTTTCGCGGAACAGACCGGCACCGGGCGGAACGGCACCAAGAGTCCCCCTTCTTCCGCCCGATCGGCCCGAATGCGGAGCTTGCCCGGTCGTGTTTGAGAGAGGCTTGCGTCAATGCCACGGGCGTTGACGCAAGCCTCTCTCGGGATTTTCAAGGCAGGTCCAGTGTTACGCGGTTGATTGCCACAGTGGCCGACTGCCGTGCCGCTTCGCTGGTTCCGACTTGTGAGCCGCGGTCCTTGCCGATGTCAAAAGTCTCGCTGAAGGCGCCGGCATAGTCGGGATAGAGGCTGACCGCGCTTTCTGCCACGGCCTTGCCATCGATCAGCAGGCGGATCGTGCCGCCGCCGACTTTCGCGGTCCACGGCAGCCCTTCGGCCGCGTTGCCCGTGGCGGGCACGAATTCAAAGCCAACCTTGCGCGCATCGGCCGCTAGCGGTGCAGAGGCCATGATCTTTTCGTGCTTTTGCCCGAACACGTTGTTTTCAAACGACAGCGTTCCGTGGTCGAGATAGAGCGCATAGCCGCCGAGCCGCCCGCCGTGTGCGATCAGCACGCCACTGGCCGTTGCGGCACTGGCGCCCAGTTCCACGTCAAAACGATGCGCGCGGCCAATGAGATTGGGCAAGCCATTGCCCGGCAGGCCGGAAATGTCGGCGCGGTATTCGAAATGGCGCTGCGCCTTGTCGACGATCGAGGGCGCGCCGAGCGGCAAGGGCACCAGCGGATAGACGCCGTTGCGCCGCGCTTCGCGGTCAAATTCGGCTCTCAGTTCTGCCAGTTTGCCGGGGTCTTTGGCGGCCAGATCCTGGCTTTCCGAATAGTCGCCGGCAACGTGATAGAGCTCCCACTTGTCCTGATCGGCGTTGTCGGCATAGACCTTGCGAACGTCCTTGAGCAGGCTCCACGGCAGATAATCGCGCTTGGCGGAGGCCACCCAGCCATCCTTGTAGATCGCGCGATTGCCGAAAATCTCGAAATATTGCTCGGTGTGCACGTCGGGCGCAGCCGGGTTGGTCAGCGTTGGCAGCAGGCTCTTGCCTTCGAGCGGCAGTTGCGGAACCCCATCGATCACTTCGGGCAGGCGAATGCCCGCCGCATCGAGCACGGTCGGCACGATGTCGTTGACGTGGCTGAACTGGCCGCGGATCACTTTGCTTTGCGCGGTGTGGCCGGGCCAGTCGATGATCAGCGGGTCGCGTGTGCCGCCAAAATGGCTGGCGACCTGCTTCATCCACTGAAACGGCGTGCTCGTCGCCCACGCCCAACCGGCAGAATAGTGGCTGGCCACATCCGGGCCGCCCTGCTTGTCGATATTGGCCAGTTGCAGCGCGAAATCGTTGGGCGCGGCCACGGCCATGCCCTGTTCGTTGACGATCGAGCCGCCGATATCGCCCTCTGCGCTGCCGCCGTTGTCGCCAACGATGGTGATCACCATCAGATTGTCGCCGCCGGGCCGCGCGCGCAGTTCCTTGACCAAGCGGCCGATTTCCGTGTCGGTCTGTTCAAGAAACGCGGAAAACACTTCCATCTGATGCGCATAGAGCCGCTTTTCATCGGGCTTGAGGCTGTCCCATGCGGGCAGCGCGGCGGGGCGCGGGGTCAGTTTTGCATCGGCGGGAATGATGCCGAGCTTTTTCTGACGGGCAAAGGCCTCTTCGCGGAACACGTCCCAGCCTTTGTCATAGCGCCCCTTGTTGCGCGCGATCCATTCGGCGGGGACATGGTGCGGCATGTGCACCGCGCCGGTCGCCAGATAGAGGAAATAGGGCTTTTGCGCGGCCAGTGCGTCGTGATCATCAACCCAGCCGAGCGCCTGATTCACCAGATCGGTGGTCAGGTGATAGCCGGTTTCAGGCGCCGGGGTGTGTTCGATGGGGCGCGTGTCGTTATAGAGGTGCGGCTCCCACTGGTTGTCATCGCCTTCGAGAAAGCCATAGAAATGGTCAAAGCCAAGGTTGGTGGGCCAGTGATCGAAGGGACCTGCGGCACTCACCTCCCATTGCGGGGTGTTGTGCCATTTGCCAAAGGCGGCGGTGGAATAGCCGCTGAGCTGCAAGATGCGGCCAAGGCTGGCGGTCTCTTTTTTCCACACGCCGTTATAGGCCGGGAACCCGGCGGCCACGTTGGTCAGATTGCCAAAGCCGACCTGATGGTGGTTGCGCCCGGTCAGGAGCGCGGCACGGGTGGGCGAACAGATGCCTACGGTGTTGAACCGGTTATACAGTACACCTTCATGCGCCAGTGCCTCGATATTGGGGGTTTGCGCAAGGCCCCCGGTAAGCGAGCCAGCGGCAAACCCGGCATCGTCGATCAGGATCAACAGCACGTTGGGCGCTCCCTTGGGCGCTTGCGGCGCGCGCGGGAACGCGGGTTGCGAGGTGGCGCGGGTGTCACCGATCTTGCCGGTGAAATCTTCGCCAAAGGGCACATGCTGCGCGAGCGCAGGCGCCGATAGCGCCGTGGCCGAAAGCCACAGCCCGGTCAGCAAGGCGGTACGGGTATCATGCGACATGGGTTGGTTCCTGTTGTGAAATGGCAGGGTGATCGCGGTGCATGATCAGCGCGGGATCGCGGCCCGTTGCCAAAAGATGGGCAAGCGCCGCGATCCACGGGGTGACATGCGAAAAATAGTGAGCGTAGCCCGCGCACAGATGGTTCAGCCCCGCCTCGCCATCGAGGGTCGTGGCGAAGCGGTGCTTGGGGCACCCGCCCCAGCACGAGGTCAGATGCGGGCACCGCTTGCATTGGTTGGGCAAAGTGCGGTGTTTAGCCGCGCCGAATTCGCGCGCCTTGGCAGAATCCACCATTGCCGCCAGACTGTCCTTGCCCAGCGTGCCCAGCCGATATTCAGGCCAGGCGAAATGGTCGCAATTGTACACCGCGCCATCGTGCTCGGCGATCAGCGCCCGCCCGCATTCGCGCTGATGATGGCACACCACGCCCGGCGCACCGACCGCGCCGGCAAGGGTCCATTCAAAGTTCATGACAAACACGCGGCCCACATCGGTCTTGCGCCACAGATCAAACACCGTGGCCAGAAAGTGCCCAAATGCGAGCGGCGGCACCGAATAGGGCGCGAGCCTCGCCTCGGCTCCGGCACC
>NZ_JARLJK010000087.1:0-1427 GCF_031291215.1 Silvimonas sp. | reverse complement strand
GTTGGCGGTACGGATATTGGGCATGGGGGAATCCTGTCTGCTGAAATTCAGCTGCGCCGCTGGCCCGATTGGCAACAACCAAGCGCTTGTCACGACCCCTTGGTCATATATCGCCCCCAATGACAAGCGATGATCGCGGCTTACGCCTGCACCGGCCCGATCGGATCGATCCGCAGGCATTTTGCCAGAATGAAGCCTTGGAACGCGACGGCGATGCCGCCGATCAGCAAAAACGTCGTCCCGATCCCCATCGCGCCGGTCAGCATCCCGCAAAGCAGATTTCCGATCGACAGCCCGCCACGCATGGCCAGCATATAGATGCTCGTCATCTGGCCGCGATTGGCATCGTCGATCGACACTTGCAGAAACGTGTTGGCCGACGTGTTGGCGACCGTCATAAGAAAACCGCATGCCACCAGCACCAGCAGGAATTGATGGGCATCGGCAATCAACGGCACGGCCATGACGAACAGGCCGAAAAACAGCGGAGAAATCAACGACAACCAGCGCGATTTGAGCGTTTTGGCGGTGACCATGATAAACACCGGCCCGGCCAGCCCGCCAATGCCGAACGCCGCCATCAAAGTGCCGAAATCCCCCGCCCCGCCGTGAAACACCGACCGCACGACAACCGGCGTGAAAGTAATGATCGGGCCGCAAAAGAGCGACGTCACCAGCACCGAAATCACATGCCAGCGAATGGAGCCATCGCGCAGGATCTGCCGGATGATCTGGATGGGCGGCGTCGTGGGTGCGGCGATCTTCTTGCGTTCGCGCGCCATTTTCGACCAGGGCAAAACCCAGTAGATCGTCGCAAAAAACGGCACATAGGACGCGGCATTGGCACCAAAGCACCACAACGCGCCATAGCGAACCATCACCACCCCCGCGATCGCCGGGCCGAGCACCCGCGACAGATTGAACTGCGCGGAATTGAGCGCGATCGCCTGCCGCTGCTCCTTCTTCGAAACGATCGAGGGGATCAGCGAGGAAAAGGCCGGCATCGACAGCGCATCGGTGATCCCGACGACCAGCGACAGCGCGATGATGATCCACACATTGATCCAGCCCGCCGCCAAAAGCGCGAAGATCAACGCCGGGCACAGCATCTGAATGCCCTGAAACAGAAAGATGACTTTGCCCTTGTCCGCCCGATCCGCCAGCGCCCCGCCCAGCAGAGTCAGGATCCAGAACGGCGCATTGATCGCGAAAGCATCGAGCCCCAGCAAAAACGAAGACCCACTCGTCGTGATGACCAGCCACGGCTCGGCCACGGACTGCATCCACGACCCGATGTTGGAGAGCAGGCTCCCGCACCAGAAGGCGCCATAGCGCTTCGTTCGCAGCAGACTGGTGGAATTCGATTCATCGGACATCCGAGCCGCTATAGCAAAAAGAAGCGGCCACGCCCCCGAAACTCAGCGCAC
>NZ_JARLJK010000086.1:0-6895 GCF_031291215.1 Silvimonas sp. | reverse complement strand
GAGGCCAACGGGGGGAATGTGGTGGGCAGCGGCGGCGACACCGCGCGGCGGGCTCACGGCCCGGCCAAAAAACTCTTGATTTTCAAAGGGAAAATGGCGCGCCCGAAGAGATTCGAACTCCTGACCCTCAGATTCGTAGTATGTTCGACAAAAGAATTGTTTCGCCCCGCAGCCCCGGGGAAAGTTAGAGGGAAGCTGATGACGTAGTTGTTCTAACGGATGGAGGAGATTGCTCTTGGGCCGGGTGGCTTGAGCTGTGTGTATGGTTGCTTGGTGAGCATGGACGGGCAAGCTTGCGGCAGACAGGGCAATAATGAGCCGGACCACGCGCACCGGTCACACTACTGTGCGGGTGCGGGGCATAGGCTGGGCGATCAAGCTTGCGAGCAAGGTAAGTGCGTCTTCCAGTGCATCATGGTCGGGGGCGATACCGAGCGAAATCCGCACGGCTTCAATGTGTGAGGTACCTGTGGCGAAGGCGTTGCCTGGCACGATCGAGACGCCGGCGCGGTCGGCATGTTCAGCAAAATCCACCGCCCGCCAGGATGCTGGGAGAGGCAGCCAGAGATGATGTCCATGTGGGTCTGCGATGAATCGCGTATCGCCCAGCACGGTGGCGGCCAACGCCTGGCGCGCCACGTTCTCGATGCGTATGGCCTGGGTAATCTCGCCCAGCGTGCCGTCATGGATCCAGCGGCTGGCGAGTGCCACCATCAAAGGCGGAGCCATGAGGATGGTGGTGCGCAGAATTTCTGCCAGTTGAGCGGCGCGGCCTGCGCTGGGGGCTGCTACATAAGCCACCCGTAGTGCCGGAGTCGCGCATTTTGAGAGCGTGGCGATATGCCAGGTGATGTCGGCGGCAAGCTCCGCGAGTGATGGTAGATGTGCCGGGCGCAGCGGGGCGTATGGGTCATCCTCAATGATGGCAACGCCGTACTTGTGCGCGAGCGCCGCAAGTATCCGGCGGCGATCTTCCGGCAAAGTCGCGGTGGTTGGGTTGTCGATGCAAGGAATCAGATAGAGCGCTTTGGGGGTGATCTCCCGGCAAGCCCGCTCGAAGGCATCTGGGATGATGCCGTGCTCGTCCATGGCCAGAGGGTAAAGCGTGAGGCCCTGTTGCACGGCGACTGCCTTGAGGCCGGGATATGTCATCATCCCGGCCGCCAGCACGTCACCACGCTTCATCAGCAGATAACAAAGGGCGAAGAGCGCGCTTTGTGCCCCGCTCGTGACAACAATTCGCTCGGCTGTGATGTTGCCCAACCGTGGTGTTAGCCAGAGGGCGGCGGCGGCGCGGTCAGCGTCCGCTCCGGCGCTCTCCTGGTAATGCAGGCTGAGCAGGCCGCGTTTGCCGCCGAGAACGTCACTGATCCCCTGGGGCAGCAGCTTGCGGAAATTTATGGCCGCGGGCTGGGGGGGGATGTTCATGCTGAGATCGATCAACGGCCGGTTCATCTGGCTTGCCTCGGCATCATCCGGCGTCTCAGCGATGAAGGTACCGCGTCCAGCATGGGCCTCCACAAGCCCGCGCCGGCGGGCTTCGTTGAAGGCGCGAGTGACTGTGGTTAAGTCAACATTAAGCGCCTCTGCAATGGCGCGTTGGGGCGGCAGGCGCTCCCCACGTGCCACCTGCCCGGAGTGTATGTCGGCTTCCAGCGCCTCGACAATGCCGAGATATTTCATGCGCGCACCTTCAACCAGCCGTGGTTGCCACATGAAGGGTCTTCTGGGTGTATGTGTCATTGCCCTACATTTTTAGCGCATTAATACCGAGGGGGAAAGAAAAGAGGAGGATGACGCCTCATGCGTTGCCACAGGCCAGCTCCCTGCGAATGCCCCCTGCTGTTCGCCATGCCTCATTCAGCGCTTCCACAAGCGTGTGCATTTGTGCATCCGTATGGAAAGGGGTTGGGGTGATCCGCAGCCGCTCCTGGCCATGTGGCACGGTGGGGTAGTTGATCGGCTGCACGTAAATCCCATACTGGTCCAGAAGAATTTGGCTGATTTGTCGACATAGATGTGCGTCTCCCACTATAATGGGCAGGATATGGCTGGGGGTATCCTGAACCGGTAACTTGGCTGCCCGGAGCAGGGCTTTCAGCCGCGCGGCCCGCTCGGCCAGACGCGCTCGCAGTGTGGGGCTTTGGCGGACATGTTGCACCGCTGCCAGCGCCCCGGCAGCTAGATGCGGGCTGAGCGAAGTAGTGAAAATGAAGCTCTCGGCTAGGCTGCGGATGGTGTCGACGACCATCCCAGGCCCGGCGACATAGCCACCCATGACGCCGAATGCCTTGGCGAGTGTGCCCTCAATAAGTGTGATCCGGTGGCTCACCCCTTCGCGCTCTGCGATCCCTCCGCCTTGTGGGCCATACATCCCTACCGCATGTACTTCATCCAGATAGGTCAACGCTCCGTAACGCTCTGCCACCTCGCAGATATCTCCAATCGGGGCGATATCGCCATCCATACTGTAGAGACTTTCAAAGGCGACGATTTTTGGGCGGGTCGGATTGATGCCGCGCAACAGCTCTTCCAAGTGCGCCGGGTTATTGTGGCGGAAGATGAAGCGCTCTGCGCCAGAACGGCGTATGCCCTCAATCATCGAATTATGGTTGAGCGCGTCAGAAAAGATGGCGCAGTCTGGCAGTGCCCGCCCCAGCGTACCCAGGGCGGCAAGATTGGAAATCCAGCCCGAGGTGAAAAGTAGAGATGCCTCCTTGCCGTGCAGGCTGGCAAGCTCCGCCTCCAGATCCACATGGGCGCTATTGGTGCCTGAGATATTACGTGTGCCCCCGGCCCCCGCCCCAGAATTGGTCAGGGTGGCTTGCATGGCGGCAAGCACCTCTTCCTGCTGGCCCATGCCGAGATAATCATTGCTGCACCACACGGTAACCCGCCGGGTGGTGCCATCGGGCTGGTGCCACAATGCGGAGGGGAATTCCCCGGTCAGACGTTCCAAAGTGATGAAGGTCCGGTACTGGCCGCCTTGCTTCATGCCGGCAATCAGGCCTTCGAGATGCGCGGTGATGTCCATGTCTGATCCTTAAGAACTCTGCGGCCGGCTGTGGATAGAGCCATACGCTTTATAATGTATGTACATATATTATAATTGTCTTGTGTAAATTATTATATTGTATGCATTGTATACTCGGGTGCTTCTCCGCCAATGCAAGGGTGCGGTTTGAAGCTCGTCGAGTTGAAAATATCAGCCTTCCGAGTATCTCTCGCTGATCCTAAAAATGGTCAGGCTATTCAATGCGTTTGGCGGATGTTGTGGCGGAAGTGGCAAGCTTTCCTCCAAGGCTGAGAGGTTTTCTCCATACAATGTGAAAGAATAGCGGAGATTTAGCCTAAATCTTGTTTATTGTCTTTTGTTGTGTATGGCTATATAGCGTGGTTGTATCTAGGTTGATTACATACATTCTGCGAAGCGTGGCAGCCGGACGGTGAGGCATTGCTCTGGAGATCGCCTGTTGCCTTTGCAGCGACGAGAGGCGGCCAGCTCTCCCCGGTGGGGTGATCGTCATTGTTACGAGCGTATCGGTTCAGGAGCCTAAAATATGGTAGACCCAACAGTCGTCGAGCTTTCAAGGCTGCAATTTGCCTTGACGGCCTTGTATCACTTTCTTTTTGTCCCGCTCACGCTGGGCCTCTCTGTCCTGCTCGCCACCATTGAGACGGTCTATGTCATCACGGGCAAGCAAATATACAAAGAGATGGCGCTGTTCTGGAGCAAGCTATTCGGCATCAACTTCGCCATAGGCGTGGCCACGGGCCTGACTATGGAATTTGAGTTCGGCACTAATTGGTCCATGTATTCGCATTTTGTGGGGGACGTGTTCGGGCTTCCGCTGGCACTTGAAGGGCTGATGGCTTTCTTCATGGAATCCACTTTTCTTGGCTTAATGCTTTTCGGCTGGGGCAGGATCTCAAAGCCCGCGCATCTGGCTGTTACCTATCTCGTAGCGCTAGGCTCGAATATTTCGGCGCTCTGGATTTTGGTTGCTAATGGTTTCATGCAAGATCCTGTTGGCGCCAGTTTCAACCCTGATACGATGCGCATGGAATTCCAGAACGTTGCCGCATTGATCTTCAGCCCCGATGCGCAGGCAAAATTTGTGCATACCTCGGTGGCGGGTTTCGTCACTGGTTCAATGTTCGTCATGGGCATCAGCGCCTTCTACCTTCTCAATAACCGACACCGCGATTTCGCCATCCGCTCGTTCCGCATTGCGGCGCTGTTTGGCCTGATCTCGTCGCTGGCGGTGGTGACGCTGGGTGATGCGCTGGGCCGGGTTGATTACCTCTCCCAGCCCACCAAACTCGCTGCCATGGAGGGGCTCTGGGAGACCAGTAAGCCCCCCGCAGCCGCATGGGATGTGTTTGCCATTCCCGATGATATTCATCAAACCAACCATCTGGAAATCGGCATTCCCTATGTTCTGACACCGCTGATCGCTCATTCATTCGATACGCCGATCCTGGGGATGAAAGATCTTGAGCAGCAGGCCCGTCTGGATACGGTGAAAGGCATCAAGGCTGTTATCGCCCTACAAGATTATGAGCAGACGCAAGATCCTGCCGCGCTGGCGGTGTTTCGCCAGAATGAAAGCGCCATGGGCTACGGCTTCCTGGCGGAGCGTTATGCCCCGGCTCAGGATCTGAATCAGATAACACCTGCCACGCTGCCGGCCGTGCTAGACCAGACTGCCCGCGACACGATCCCAAATGTTTTCGTGGAATTCTGGTCCTTCCGCGCGATGATGGGGCTGGGCTTTGCCTTTGTCACGGTGTTCTCGCTTTGCGCCTATTACAGCCTGCGCAACGAAATTGAGCAGAAACGCTGGTTGCTCAAGCTCGCATCATGGTCGATTCCCTTGCCGGTTCTGGCATGTGAGTATGGTTGGATTGTCGCAGAGAATGGCCGTCAGCCCTGGACCGTCTATGGCTGGCTGCCCACCTTCCAGTCAGCCTCAGACCATTCTGCAGGTTATATGCTATTCTCGCTGGTTGGGTTCGCACTGCTCTACAGTGGTTTCATCGCTGTCGAACTGTGGCTGATGTTCAAATATGCCCGCAAGGGCCCCACACCTCATGACAGTCATGGTCCGGCTATCTCGGCCCTGTTCACAACGCCCAATGCGCAGCCGCCGGTTTTGTAATGAGCCAAGCGGTGCAAGGAGATTGATATGGAACTTTACACCATTCTGAAGCTGGTTTGGGTCTTGCTGCTGGGGGCGCTGCTCTCCGGGGTTGGAATCATGATGGGCATGGACATGGGCGTGGGCGCATTGTTGCGCTTCGTTGGCCGCAATGATGCCGAACGCCGCGTAGCGCTCAACATCATTGGCCCGCATTGGGAGGGCAACCAAGTCTGGTTCATCCTTGGCGGAGCGCTGCTCTTTGCAGCTTTTCCCACGCTTTATGCCACTTCTTTCTCGGTTTTCTATGTGGTCATGATCCTTTTGCTTTTCAGCATGATCCTGCGACCCATAGCGTTTGAGTATCGCTCAAAAGTACCGGCTCAAAATTGGCGCGCCAGCTGGGATTGGGTGTTCCTGATCTCTGGTGCCGTGCCGATGATCCTCTTCGGTGCTGCCATGGGCAATGTGCTGGAAGGGGTTGGTTTTCATTTTGATTGGAACGGACAGTATCATCAGGATGGAAGTTTTCTATGGTATATCCTGAATCCATTTGCATTGCTTTGCGGCTTTGTGTCCTTGGCTCTGGCCGTCTACCAGGGAGGGGCGATGCTGATGCTGCGTGCCGAGGGGGTGATCTATATACGGGCGCGGCGTTTTGCCACGGCGGCTGGCATGATCGCGGCATTGCTCTTCTTCGCTGGTGGTGTCTGGGTGCACGGGATCAACGGCTACAGTCTTGGCGCCGGGGTTAACCCGGCCATGGAGGCAACGCCAGTGCGCGCCGTGCTGGTAACAACGGCTCCCGGTGCCTGGCTGCGGAATTTTGAAGCGCATCATCTGCTCTGGGCCGTGCCGGCAACTGGACTACTAGCCATGCTTCTGGGGGCCGGGCTGTTGCGCGCCAACCGGCCAGTGCTGGGCTGGTGGCTGGGGGCGCTGGCTTGGGTTGCCACCATCGCTACGGCGGGGGGGGCGATGTTCCCCTTCCTCATGCCATCCAGCACCTCTCCCGGTCAGAGCCTTACACTCTGGAATGCAACCAGCAGCTGCTACACGCTTGGATGGATGCTATTCTTCACGAGCATCTTTCTTCCCATCATTGTCGCCTACACGTCTTGGGTTTTTGCGGTGATGCGCGGCAAGGTCCGGGCTGAAGATGTGACAGGTAATGACCATGCCTATTGAGCAACAAAAGTTCATCTCAGTGAAAGCTGTGAATATGAAAAACCTAATCAAATTTCTGGCTCTTGCGCTAGTTCTGGTTCTGGCGCTCGTGCTGGCCGTGCTGTTTGGCGATGCTGGCCCCTGGTACTTTGCCTGGTTGATTGGCACGGTGATGATCGTACTCATCGCGGCCTCGGGGGCTGTGTTGATTGAGGCTCAAGAAAAATCCCGTGATGCTGTAAAGTGATTTTAAAATCCCCCAACAAAAATCTATGGAGTGATTGCGATGTCCGATTTGCTTGAAGGAATCATTGTGCTGGTTCCACTCATCTATTTGCTTTTTTTTATTATAGCTTGGCGCTGGTCGCGGCGTCAGCCGCTCTGATAAGCCATATCTATGTCTTGGCCTGCTGTTGGTTTGGTGGACATGGACCTTAAGCCGAGGCAGCTAGCATTACAGTTGTGATTTTTCTCTTTGGTGCGCGTCTTTTGCGGCGGCTTGATGTGCTCTTCGCCAAAGCGACCATGCGATAACACTGGCTGGGTTTATTTGTTTTTGCGCGAGGCGTTGAGCTATACGTCTGATT
>NZ_JARLJK010000012.1:0-2438 GCF_031291215.1 Silvimonas sp. | reverse complement strand
GCTAGTAGGCACTGTCATCGCCACAACTGTGTCAGGGGCGGCTGGCACTCCGCGTCCTTGCTGTCAATGTGGACGCATTGGCAGCGCTGGTGGTCGTTATCATTGTCGTCATGATGATGGCAACGGGCACTCCATGCTGCCCATGTGAACTCAGTGGCGGCGTTGGTGATCGTTGTCAATGTCATCATGATAGTGGCTGTGTCGCTGCCAGTGGCTACGGCCTTGCTGTGCTGTCAGTGTGGATGTAATGACGGCGTTGGTGGCTGCTGTCGTTGCTGTCATTGCTGTCATCGTTGCGGCTGTGGCTGGCGCTCCTTGCTGTCCATTACTCCATGTGAACGCAGTGGCGGCCTTGTTGGGTGTGGTCACAGTCACCCTCTCACACACTCTATGCCGTCAACGTGGGCGCAGGGGTGGTGATGGGCTGTGGTCCACGTACCTCATCGCAGTCAGCCTCCTGCTGTCAACGTGGGTGAAGCTGTGGTGGTTCATCGTGCCTTATCGCAGTCACAACCCTGCTGTCAGCGTGCCATCAACATGAATGCAATGGCAGTGGCGTGTGTGCCCGTCGTCACGCCTGTCACAGCATCAACGTGGATGTTGCGACACTGGCCCTCTTGTTGAATGTGGCAGCCTGAGTGTGTGTGTGTGTGGGTGTGTGTCTGTGTCTGTGTCTGTGTCTGTGCGTGTCTCCTTCTCTCGTTCCTTGCGCTCTCTCCCTCTCTCCCTCTTCCTCTCTCTCTTTCGGCTCTCCCCTGCTGTGTCTGCCCTCTCCCCCTTTCTCTCTCTCTCTCCCCCCGGCCCTGATGCAGTTGTGTAGCTGTCGCTGGCGGGCGCTGCTACACAACTGCGTGGGGTTTCTTTTTGTCCCGTGTTTTGCGTGTTTGCACTCTTTTCTCGTTTATGGCTCGGTCCCCTATCTTGGGCGTATAAGGCCTCGACTAATAAATCTCTCTTTAACCCTAACCCATCACCAGTGCCCACGGTGAATGTGGAGGATACTTCCGATGATGTCATCGCACTCCCCACGTCGAGTTGCCATAGTGAAGTGGTCTTCGTTTTGCAGGGAAGATCACAGGAGGCCCTGTAGTGTGGGCTGCCAGCCAAAGCAGAATGGCGTCATGTGCCAGCCCTCTGAAGCCCAGATGGCCCGCTAGGGAAATCCAATGCGCGCAACGTGTTGCCCACACCATGGTTCCTTCATGTAGCCGCGATGGCGTCGCCTGGCTGCATGACAGGCAGGACTTGGCTTACAGGGGGATGGTGATGAAGCCGCGAAAATCCCCAAGTGCCCACGGTGAATGCTGGGGTTACTTTCGATGATGCCATCAGACTCCCCACGTCGAGTTGCCATAGTGAAGTGGTCTTTGTTTTGCTCAGAGACCTTTGCCTCATAGAGAACTGTGTGCATGGGGCCAATTAAGGCTGCCAGGTGTTTTTAAGGCCGGAATTTGGACGCCTTGTGCCCCGTGCGTTGAAAATGTTATTGCACATTCAGTATCAGCACAAGACGGAGAGTATCTTTGACACATGAAAATGGGTGCTGTGCCATTGGATCGCAAGATCGTTATAGCGCGGTAACGGTCAGTCTGACACAAAAACTAATTCAACATTTGTATGGGTACTTGGGTATGGGAAATCGATCTGTCTCTTCAGAATTTCGTCATTCGACACAGATCAGCTCAGCCAGCGATTTACAACCTCAGGAACCCCCTAACCCTAACCCGATCTGGCTGCAGCGAAGCGCGAAGGTCACACCGCCGAACCGTGATTCTCACACGAATTCCGAGTCGTGTGAGTGAGGCGGATTGTGAAATGGGGAAAGCAGCTGGGGCCAGCGTGCCTGTGCGCGCAAATACGTGCGCATACCTCGTTTTCTGTAATGAGATTGAGAGGTCGGCGGCAGAGTGGGTTTGGGTGGCTGCATACGAAAATGGCGTGATCTTGCGCATTAATTCACCGGTTGGCGGTCCGCGCGTTGCACTGTGCGGCAGCAGGTACACAAACCCGAGTGGATACATCTGCCCAAATGTGTGAGTGTGTGCATGTTGTGCGAGTGCGAGGGCATCATCACTGCGTGCTTATAGAGGTGGGTGCCTATCCCCCACATGCTTGCGCACCCCTTGGCACAGAGGATACGGCAGCCACTGCGATTGCGCGTGCATGCGGATTCAATTCCCGCCTCTCGTGCAACTTCTTGTGATTCTCGTCACACCAATTGGGGGACACGCAGTGTGGCAGTGTGTGTGTGTGTGTGTGTGTGTTACACGGGTGTGACAGAGTACACCTCAATGTCAGTGGGCAGGAAGTTCCCTGCGCCAGTGAGGCTGTCATTCCCCTTTCCGATGACGTCATCAAAACAGGTGTACTCCTCGCCGACCCAACAGCCGGACCCCCTAACATCATAGCAGTCAGTGGGTGACCCGCTGCCAGCTTTC
>NZ_JARLJK010000011.1:0-2659 GCF_031291215.1 Silvimonas sp. | reverse complement strand
GACAAGGTGCAATGACGATGACCACCGCTGACACTGCCGCAGCGATGACAGCAACCACAACACGCCGCCACCATGTCCACACTGACAGCAGCCTGCGGCACAGTGGGGCCAGTGCCACTGCCACAGTAGTAGCCGCAACGTTGACGATGACCACCAATGCCGCCACTGTGACCGGGTTAGGGTTAGGGTTAGGGTTAATGAGAGATTTATTAGTCGAGGCCTTATACGCCCAAGATAGGGGACCGAGCCATAAACGAGAAAAAAGGGGTGCAAACATGCAAAAAACGGGACAAAAAGAAACCCCACACAGTTGTTTAGCAGCGCCCGCCAGCGACAGCCACACAACTGTATCAGGGCCGGGGAGAAAGAGAGAGAGAGAAGGTGAGAGAGAGAGAGAGAGAAGAGTATGGGCAAGTGCGAAGGAAGAAGAGAAAGAGAGAAAGAGAAGGAGAGAGAAGTGAAGAAGGAGAGGCGACAGACGTGGGGGGAGAGTAAGGGATGACACCAAGACACTCTCGACAAGTACGACACACTGAACAAGCAAGGGACACAGAGTGCGACTTGTGACAAGGTGCAATGACGATGACCACCGCTGACACTGCCGCAGCGATGACAGCAACCACAACACGCCGCCACCATGTCCACACTGACAGCAGCCTGCGGCACAGTGGGGCCAGTGCCACTGTCACAGTAGTAGCCGCAACGTTGACGATGACCACCAATGCCGCCACTGCGGCCACCTAGGCAGCATGGAGCGTCAGCCACTACTACGACAGCTGCGACCATGACAGCGATGACAGCAACCACCAAGCCACCACAGTGCTCACATGGACAGCATAACAGGCTCAACGCCACTGACACAGTCGCAACGATGACAATGACCACCAGCACCGTCAATGCGGCCACATGGACAGCAAGGGAGCGCCAGTCACTACTGAGACAGCCGCAACGACAACAGCAGCGACAGCAACCACCATTGTTACCACTGTGACCGCATCAGCAGCACGGCGAGCACGATGCCACCAACACAACGGTGACCAATGGCGACAGCCACCAACGCCGCCACTGCGCCCACATTGACAACAAGGCGAGGCCGCTGCCATCATCATGAGGACGATGACAATGACCACCAGCGCCGCAAATGCGTTCACACGGACAGCATAGCAAGCACGATCATGATGCCACTGACACAGCCGCAGCCGTGTTGATGACACCGACCACCAATGCCGCCACTGTGGTAGCACAGAATGTCAGCCACCACGACTACAGCCGCAACGAGGACGATGACCCAAAACCACCGCTGTGGCCGCAATGACAGCATGGCCAGCACGATGCCACAGACACAGCTACGATGACAGCAGACACCAACACCGCCACTGTGCCCACGGTGGCGGCACAGACTCGGAGCGTGACTGCGACGAGGTGCGATGATGGTGACAGCTGACGCCACCACTGTGCCACGTTGACCGCAGCAAGTGTGGCTGCAACGAGGCACGATGACCACCGCCCACATCCATCCCTGCGCCCACATTGATGGCACGGAGCATGAAAAGGCGGCTATGACAAGGCACAACGATGACCACACTGACAGCAAGGAGCGTCAGCCACCACTGCATAGCCGCCGCGGCAACGATGACAGCAGACACCAACACCGCCACTGTGTCCACACTGACAGCATAGCAGGCTCAACGTCACTGACACAGCCGCCACGATGACAACAACCGCCCCACGCAGCCACTGCGTTCACAGCAGGAGCACTAGATGACAACGATCACCACACGCTGCCACTGCGTTCACACGGACAGCAAGGAGCGCCAGTGACCACCATCACCGCCGCTGTGGCCGCCACGGCCAGCACCACCTCAGCCAAGGTGACCGCAACAGCAACCAGCAACCATGATCCAGCGCCCCCCATACCAAGACAACAACAGCAACAGCAACCACCTAGCTACCACTGCGACCAAGTCAACTTGAACGCCACGGCAACTTGAAAGTCGGGACCACAGACGCAGAGCTACAATCGATGACACTGACCACCCCATCTGCCACTGGCACGTCAACAGCATGACAGCAGTGACGCCACTGACGCAGCCACGATCAATGACAGTGATCACTAGCGCCACCTCGACCAAGACAACAGCAACAGCGACAACAACCAGCACCAATGCCATGAGCCAGCAGCGATGACAGTGACCACCAACGCCGTCACAGTGGTCACATGGACAGCAGCCACACCAGCAGCAGTACCCACGTTCCCATCACCAGCCCCGACCACAGCCACAACGCAGAGAGCGGCGGCGACAGGGGCAGCACCTGAGCCCCATTCCCATCAGTGACGGAGTTGAATCGCCACCACGCCCACCGGCAGCACCCAGCCCAGCACCAGCACCAGCATGACATCATCGCAAACACTGCAACCACGCTGACAATCGCCGCCACGCACTCGGACATGACCCCGCACGCCATCACCATGCCATCATTGCCATGTGACCATCATGAGGGCCTGGCCACTGGCCGTGAGCCAGCACAGTAACCACGCTCCCATCCCAGGCGAAACACCTCTTGGGAGGCCACAGTGCACGCACGACACATGCCCAAGACGTAGGCGCTGTCCACATGGGGACACCTGCCCATGACCACGACGACGATCAGGGAGTGG
>NZ_JARLJK010000085.1:0-35422 GCF_031291215.1 Silvimonas sp. | reverse complement strand
GCGGGTAAAGGCGACTTTCCAGTCGCCTGTTCCAAATCTCTGCAACCAGCCGAAAAACACGCGACTCGAAAGTGCCATGAACCCACCAACAGGAATGTTTCGGAATTACGAAAGTCTTTCGTCCAATCCCATCGTCAACATGGTAAGACCGACCAACTCGTGAAAAGGGTATGAAATCGACTGAAATGGGTTAAATACCCGTAGCGAACGCGGCGGCGAAAAAGGGTTCGCCATACCGCTGCCACCCCCCTGCAACGCCATTGCAGCGGGGTGGCAGCTTCACCATTTGACCCAGGAACGACGATCTTGCTTCGGTTGGTGTGATGACAGCGGGCATTTAAAGGGCTACTGAATGCCCGGGATGCTCAATTAGGTGGTAACGGCCGTGGTCGTGCCGAGCTGAAACCCGGTCGCAAGCAAGAACGCCTTCAGATCCCACCCGAGCACGGGGAAGGTGATATCCGAATTCTGGAGCGCGTTGCCCAGCTCCGGCCAGGCGTAGGGGTTGGTCGATGGGAAGGCGATGTCAATGCCGCCGTACGCTCCCTGACCGTAGCCGATGGTCTGACCAGGAGCCAGCACTCCAGAGCCGACCAAATCGAGCTGATAAACGGTCCAGGTGACACCGCGCGCAACAGTACATGGCACCGGACCTGCCATCCATCCGTAACTATCCCACGCCCAGGTGTCGCGATAGCGGAGAATGAAGTATGGCATCGGCTGTGCGGTAGTGTTTTTCGTGTATAAAAATAGAGGCTCAGCGCTCAAGCCTTGACTCTGAGTCCCACCCCACGTCCACCCGGTGCCGAAATAGCTCGTCATCAAGGTGGTGGGATCATGCGTGTCGGAGGAGGACACAGCGGTCCAATCGTAGCTCAACGCCTCGTATGTGGATAGAGCCTGATTGTAGGATAACTCGCCCGGGGCGGTTCCGGCCAGATCGGCGGTTGGCAGCGGCACAAACGCCTGGAGGTAGGCATACACAGCAGCGTACGGCGTAGGCCAGTGTGAGGTGAGGTAGGGCGGGTCACCAGGCGAGCCGCCGCCTGGCTCGTAGTTGTTCATTTCGGGCATGGCCGTAAGACCGATATTGACGCGATAATCAATTATCGGGGCGAGCCCATTGCCCTGCAGAGCTTTTAGTGGGCTTTCGGAAAGATTCTTGAGCTGCCCCTCCATGATGCTGCACTGCACAATCATTCCAGATCCACCAGCCATATTTTTAATCTCCGATTGCTGTTTGGTTGAAGGCCCTAGCCCAGACTCTGGGCTCAATCTCCTGCCATGTTGTGAGAACTCCATCCCCGGCAATATCCCCGTATGAGATACCGCTACCAACCACCGGTATGCATTTGATGACGCATTGTGAGTTGAGCAGGTTTTGAGCTTCTGCACCGGTCAGTGGCTCGAGGACGAAACCCAGCGCGGCCAACGTGATATAGCGGGGGAAAGCGACCTGGAATTCGGTGTTGCTGCTAGGGTCGGTGGCAAGGCGATAATTGTCTCCAGTGTAGCTGGAATAGGTAATCGTCGTGCCGTCGAATGTTTCCGATCCAGCATTCCACATCCTGTTGTGCTTCGCGACAACCGTGACCGCTCCCGGGGTCACCGTAAGCAGGCCGGCCACATTTGCGATCGTGAGCGGCGCGGCATAAAAATAATTTCCGTTCACCAAAGTGGTAATCACGAAAAAGGTCACCGCACCAGACCCGCCAACGCCGCCAATCTGCGACCATGTAGATCCACCGCTGCCAGCAACATTGTTGTTGCCCGCGCCGGTGCAGATCCATTCGTTTTTCGTCGTCGAATCAATGTAGCGATCGAACAGCCGGTAATACGCGTTGGCAGGCAGCGAAGTGGCCGAAGGTGAGCCAGTGCCGGAATAACAGGGTGAAATGTAGCCTTTGGCAATGCTCGCGCCGGTGGTAGGGTTGAGTTGCTGGACGGCAAGGCTTCCCTGGGTGCCGTCAGATGTGATCTGGATGAGGTTGCCCGACGTCGCGTCGGTGCCAACCAGGTTGTGCACTGCAGGGACAGGAGGAGCGGGCGTTGAATTTTCCTTTGGGCTGTCGCTGCCAAGGGTCACTGCACCTCCGGACATGCTTGAACCCGTGCGCTCATTGGGGTTGATTTTGGACAGATCGCGATTGCAGAACAGATTGAAAATCTGCACCAACTCCCCGGCTTCAAGGTGCGGGACCGGTCCGCAATGGACAGTTGTCTTGGCTACGGTCAACGTGTTGTTGGTTGAATAGAACTCTATTTCCACCGATTGGACCATTGCGTTCATGGTCCCCCACGCCACCGCGCCACCAGTGAGATTCAAACAATGCTTGCCGGGCTTCACAAGCGTGGCGAATGGCGCTTCCAAAATCACATGCGTGAACTGGTACTGCAGCGTCGACAACGAGTTGTAGATGCTTTCTGCCAAGCCCCCGGGATAGGTCTCACCGGTGGCCAGCGTTTGCGAGAGCGTGAAGGTCGCGCTGGCAGTGTTGATCAGTTTGACTCGCACTGTATGCATGTGCTCGCCGATTTGATCGACGAGTGCAGCCGTGGTACTGCCGGCAGTGGTGGACTTGTAGTATGAAAAAAAGCCAGTGACGTTGGCTTCGATGACCACAACGGTTGCACCAGCACTGTTCTCCATCCAGGACGCTGGCGTCCCCGTGAGCAATTCGTAGCCATAGGTGGTCAGGTCAATCGCGTTGCCGCTATTGTCCGTGACTTGGATGCCTTTGGGATACGCAGTCGTACCACCATTGATGACCGTGCTCAACAAAGCCAGTGCACCGGTACCGCTCGCCGGGACCTGGCCACCATCCGATACCGACCGGAGCGTCGGCACCTTCTCGGCCCACCAGGTGAGGCTGGTGGGATCGAATGCGGCCGTCGTGAGAGCGGCCGAGGTTTTCGCCAGCTTTGGGCCAGTGAGATCAAGCGACGTGTCCAGGCTGCGCAATCCACTCACAGTCCCGTTCGGATAAATGTCAGCGCCGACTGAAATGACGGTCTGACCATTAACCGTGGATTCCTCCTTGAGATAGATGCCCACGCGGGTCGGGACCAGTTCAGGCAGCGGCCGCACTTGACTGGTGAGATGCGTTTGTGCGCCGGAGGTGGATTTGTATGGCAGCGTGACGGAGGTGAGGTTGCTCTGTTGCCGGATATTGAACGTCGGTGGGATCGTGGTGTAATCAATTTCGCAAGTGCAATTGGGATGCGGCCGCAAACATACTTTCAAAGCGTCAGAGCAACGCATCGAGCGGACCGGATAATATGGCACGTACGTTGCCGGGTCGATTTGGCCGATCTGGAGGTTGACGCCCGCGATGTAGATGGCGTAAGCAAGAATCTCCTTAATCTGTTGACCAGTGTGAATGTGCCCAAAAACGGCAGGAGGGGCATAGGCCGCGAACGTGCCATTGATCTGGAATTGGCCAGCGGGGTTGACTTGGAACAGAACGCAATCCGGCCAGGTGTACGGTGTGCCGTAGCTCGGCGTGCTGCCACTATAGCTTGTGATGTTCTGCCAGGCGCACTGGAAGGTCAGGTGCTTGAGATCATACCAGGCATCCTCAATCACGATCTCCTGGCTGGCGGCAGACGGACCGGCTTGACCGCTATTGTCGGTTCGCCGTCCGGCGAAAAGGATTGTGCCGCCCGAATAGGTCGTCCCCGAGACCGCGCGACCTGTCCAAATAACACATTGAGCCTCAAATGGGATCGCCACGGCCGTCTCAGGCGGAAGCGTTGGCAACGGCAGAATGCATTTGGATTCGCCATGGGTGCCGAGTTCGAGGCGGAAGGGTACGCCCGCGCCAAGCGAAGTGAGGCTGACCTCCGTCGTAGTGCCGCCAACCGTATAGGCAATTGTTTCCATTATTTCGTGTTGAACTGCATCTGCGCGATCTTGGCCGCGAGCTTCACGTTCTCAGCTCGCAGATCGCCAAAGGCTTTTTCCAGCCCAGCGTGAAGTTCCTGATTTGAAGTGACCACCTGTTTGACGGCTTCGATGACCTGTCGCTGGGCCGAAATGCCAGCCGCCAGAGCAGATTGGGCATCCCGCAATCCTTGGGCCGTATTATTGTGCTCAGCATTGCCCTCTTGAGTCAGGGCCACACCAGCACCAGCAAGCGCTTCGGTGCCAGCTTTTGCAACTTGGGTGCGGTTATAATCCTCTTTGGCTTCCTGCGTCTGCAGGTGTAATTCGTCAGCCTTGCCCACTTCCGTTCCCGATTCGCTCAGCAAGCCGGACTTCGTTTTTTTCAGCCGCTCTTCCTGTTCGGTCGCCCGCTGGCCGAGCGCTATGGCCGCTTCGGCCTGAGCTTTCCGCTGCTCTTCCTGCGCGCGAGCATCCTTCTGGCTCGTACCATAGCCATAGAGATTATAAAACTCATGGTTGTCCTTCTGCGACTGAACGAACCCGCCGAGCCCCTCATATTGGGCATTGTCGGGATGGGCAATGCGATCCAGCCGCTCAAGGTTTTTGTTGATCGCGTCCAGTTCCGCTGCAGCTTTGCTGGCGTTTGTCTTGGCCGTTCCCTGGGCATCGGCATTGCCGGTGGACATGCCTTCGCCCTGCGCCTTCTTCTTCGCCGCATCCTCGCGCAGATTTTGCTCCTGTTGCTCCATTGTGGCAATCCGCGCCCGCTCGGCTTCGTCGTCTGCGTCGCTGTTCTTGTGACCGAAAGCAGTACGGATTGACTGTTGAGCGGCAGCATAGGCCTGTGGCGACATCTGATCTTTTTTGAGCGCGAGGGCGGTCATCGCTTCATCTTCCTCGGCCTTGAGAATGTCGTGCAACAATTGGAGCTTTTGCGAAAGGACCTTGTTCTCCCGATTCGCTGCCGCCTCCGGACTGCTCGATGCCTCATGGGCTTTTTGGATCGCCTCAGCATATTGCCCCCAGGCCTGGGCACCAGCGATGATCTTGGCGACGTCGTCGTGGACGGTGATTTCAATTGGTCCCTTGATTCCTTCCTGGACTTGATCCCAGGTGGATTTCAAAAAATCAAGACTGGCGCCCACAGCAAAGACCGCGAGCCCCATTTTCCCCATGGACGCCGCCCCAAGATCACTGACGCCGAGCATGCGGCCGAGTTCGTTGGCCAGGTGGCGTACTTCGCGGCCGCCTCCTTCCATTTTTTCTCCGGTTTCCTCCGTTTTCTTTCCCAGGTTTTTCACCTCGTCGCCAGCCGACGAAAGCATCCCGAGCGATTTCTTGGTCGCATCGCTCAAATCGCTCGTATCCACCTTGAGCTTGCGGGTGGCATCACCGGCAGCCTGGCTGGCTGCGACCGCGCCGCTGGCATCACCGGTGATTACGAGTTTGAATTCTTGGTCAGGCATAGATCACTCAACTATGTCGTCCGTAGTATGGCATACCAATTCCCAGGGGAATCTGCCGGCGCAGGCTTGGATGCTCATGAGTAGCAGCGCCCACTCAACGCGCAGAGCTCGCAGCTCCTGGTTGCGCTCGCGGGTGATTCGGTCATGGATTTCGGCGGGAGTCATGGCTTGCGCGCTGGCTGGAGACGCAATAAAGTGACGGCATGGAAAAGCAAACGCCGCAAGCTGTCACTGATGCGCTGGAAACTGTCGCCGAAGCCAAGGCCCGGCTCGCCAAGGAGCCGGAATCCGAAGCCGCACGCCAGAATCTTAAATGGGCGCAAGCGGCCTTGGATGCGGTTTCGACGGTCGATCATAACTGACTTCATTGCGCATGAAGGTGGGTGCCTTCGATTACCCACACGTTTGTCGACGGGTTGTTCACCCCCCAGAAAAAACATGCAGCCGTGGTGTTTGTCATCACCTGAGGCGTAAAATGATTGGTGACAGCCAGCCAATAATCGTTCGTACCAGCGCCACACTGGAAGATGCCCGTCCCGAAAGTAGTTCCACCAGAGCCGGCCCCGGGGCCAGAGGACAAACCATTCGTAAAATACCTCACCGAAGCGATCCAATTTACCGTCGCCGCGTTCGTCGCGAACAGATGCACCCACAGAACTTGGTTGGTGAATCCACTCCATTCGAACAACGGCCAGCGCGATGGGTTGAAATAGAAAACCCAATTCCCAGCAGCCGGCGCCAATTTTCCGACCCCGTAATAATTGCCATTAATCTGTGGTAAGAGGGCCGTAGTCACGTCATACGGGTTCTGCTGATCAATGCTCATGTAATCATCCAGTGACCCAAGTTGATTCAGCACGGAGTTTGCTGGCTGGACAGGAGCCCACACACCGGCGTTGTTCACGAATTGAACGCCAGGGGCGTTTGGATCGGTTGCGGTCCAAGGTTGCGTGACCGTAGGGGGAACGCAACTCGTCGACGTGCAGATGAACGAGCCGTTCAACAAATGGTTGATCGTCGGCACGAAGTACCCTGATATGATTCTCTGGTAGCTCGCATTGGTGCCGTGCATCCCGTCCGGAATTAGGGCGGCATTGGCATAAGCTCCGACATATCCCAAAAGCTGATCGCGGGACAAGTCGATCATCGCGGGAGCAATGTTCCACCAGTTGGTTGTGAGCCAATTGTTGAAGTTTGTTCGCACACCATTATTGTCCGTCGTCATATTCGACCAGGGATTGAGCGGGACTGGCCTCCTTCCCAAAGCCAGGTCATTCGAGCACCACAGCGTCATGTTGGTGGCCACCACTTGCCAGACCGTCGTACTGTCATTTTGAAGGTTCATCCAACAGATGTCGATTTTGGTCGATGGATCGCTGACTGTCGTAATCCAGTTCGTTTGATTCAGTAGGACGTTTGCCGAAGTGCGCCCCGGATAGGCTGTGCAGGTGATGCGGTAATTGGGATAGTTCGACTGCAACAGTTGGATTGGCGTGCTGAGGGTGTTTGCCAGTCCACCGAAAATAACTGAGTCGCCATCCAAATTGATGGAGACTTGCTGACTGATTCCGGCCCGCTGCATGAGCGCAGTATTCTCCGCGTCCATTTGGGCCAGCGAAAACGTGTTCGTGTAGATCAACAGGCCGTACACTGAGCCCTGGAAAGCCGGTGTTCCGGCCCACAACCAGTCATATCCCAGCGATGTGCCACCCTGAATCGCCGGCCACGTTGGCACGAGCGAAATGTCCGACATCAGTGTGTTTGCTGTCATTTTGCCGTCCACGAAGATGTCACAGTAACCACCAGCCAATAAGGTCATCGAAAATAAGTGGACGTTCTGCCCGGACAGTGATTCTCCCACTTGTGGGTCGCAACTGTAAAAAGTGCTCCAAGACGTACCGTTTGTGGGGTTTAAGGCGAGCCAATCCATCGTTGGATAGTGCGCCACCGGGACGAATAGGTTTAGCCCAAAGCTCGGGTGCGCCATCGATGGTTGGCAGAAGGACAAGCCTTGCCCATTGTTGAAGTTGTTCGCCGGAGCGCGAAACAAAAAGAAGATGGTTGCCGCGTTGTAGCATGCGTCGCCAGGGAACGACAGATTCGTCATGATCGTCGAATACGTGCCGTTAAAGGCCACTCCTGGATATTGCGCCACAGCCGAGCCATAAAGGGTGTGGCCTCGTTTCCCCTGCCAACTCGTAATCGTTTGACCATTCGCCGATTGCAAATCCTGACCGTCCCACCACTCCAAATAATTTGGATAGATTGTCGGGTACAGATTGGTGACCACGATCGCGGGCAACTGCGCGGCCGGCAGCGGACCGGTCACCTGCGACATTGCCACCGTGCTCGATGCGGTCAATGCGTAGGGATCGCTGATGGTCACGCTGCTGTCGGCATTAGTGACCAGGGCGATATTGGTGCCGGGCGAACCAAGGACGGTGCCGACCGAAAGATTCAACGGCGCAAATTGGTTTGTGTTGATCAACGTGACGACGTTGAGCGTGTTGGTGCTGCTGGGCACTACGATATGCACGCCGCGTGTCCAGCCGGCCACGGTGATGGTGTAGCCCCAAGGGATCAGATTGGTGATCACCTGGCCGCCGCTGGGCTGAATGACGAAATCATCCATAGGCACCAGGTTGGTGCCGAAGGTGACCATGTTTTCCTCACGGTCGGGCTGAATCAGAATCTGCTCGTTGTTGGGCCGTCCGGTGAGACCCTGCATCGTGAACAGTACAGGCGTCTGGGCCAGCAAGGCCAATGGCTGAAAGCTAAAGGCTAAAAGGAGACTGCGTATAAGGGTGCGTGTTTTCATGGAGATTAACTGCCGCCTGTAATGGTTAAGCGGGTGATCGTGGTGAGGCCAATGCGTTGGGGAATGCCCAACTCCACTTTGGCGTTGTTGATGGTCCATGTGCTAACGTCTTCCTCGTAGTCAAGGTGGTTGAGTTGCACCGTGGCCACGCCGGACCATTGGGCAATCGCGGTCTGGCGGTAGTTTTCGGCGGCTGTATCACTGGCCCATTCTTGGGTGATGTCGAAGACCCGGACGATCTTGGTATTGCCCATGTTAATGAACACGGGGGCGGCGGCTCCGTATCCCTCGAAAGGCAGGATGTTCGGACCGCCGCTCATGCTGACCAGGTCGACGATGCATGCCGAAGTCGCGATGGCATTGCCACCGATCAGGATGCTCCATGTGCCCAGGGCCATTTGAGTGAGGAGTTTGGAGTGTGGTGGTCGGAGTTAAGACTCCTTCGCGGCGACCGGTTTTATATCGGCGAGCCATGCGTTCACGCAGTTTCCGTTGCACAGGCTGACTTGCGTGTTGATGAGCATGCCGGCCTTGGCGCCGGAGGTGATGATGGTGAGGTTCAGTCCGCCGCGCACGGGGCTGAACGTGATGTTGTTTTGCGGGTCGATGGGTTTGCCGCAGGCATCGCAGACGAGTTGGGTTTTGGTCATATTATTGTGGGTTGATGGTTAGATACGAATGGCATTAACAAAGAATCATGTCCCCGCGGTATAGCTGAACAGGGGGTTCGGCACACCAGCGGTGACGGTGAGTTGATTGGTGAGCTCGATGGCGCCGTTCGGGAACCGGTCCTCGCCGATCTGGTAGACGCGCTTGGCGCTCTTGGGTCCAACCGCGTTGGCGGTGAAGACCCAACCATAGGTGACGCCAGTAAGCACCAGGTTGCCGGCGCCGGTGGCGCTGCCGCCAAAGGCCTGCCCGGGCAATACCGCGCTGGTGCCCTGGTAATTGAGCCAGGTATCCACCTGCGCTTCAGTGAGGTTGCTGGGCGCAAAGGCGACGCTGAGTTGGAAGCCGTCGCTATCCAGGATGATATCGGCAATGCCGATGTCGCTGGCGACAATGTTCTTGGTCTTGTAGCCAAACTTGAAGCCGAAGCCATCCAAGGAGCCAAGTGAATTGAGCGGCGCGGCTAGACCGCCGAGGACGCCCTGGTAGATATCGCTCTCCACTTTGCTGCCAGAAAAGCTGGTATCGGCCGTGATGGTGCCGATGGCAGCCTTGAGGAAGGTGGCGCTCGTGGGCGCGGTGGCGGCGGCGCCGATGGCCGTCCAGGAGGCTTTGCCGAAGGCCGTCTTGGTGGGGCCGCAAAAAAGGTCGGGCACTTCGCTAAGGCCGGCGCGGACGTAACCGTACGTCTTGTTTTCAGTCAAGCTGCAGATGGTTAAAGCAAAGTTGCTAGTGGGAATGATGCTCACGCCGACGTAGGTTTGCGGGGCGAGGAATGCCTCGTAAAAGTAGCTGAGTAGCGCGGCGGTAATCATGCCCACGGGCGTGGCTGTGATTTTAACGCTCCGGGATTTGAGTCGTTCGCCGAGGAGACCAAATGTAGATTTGGGGTTCCACGTCTCGACTTGTTCTTCAACGGTGATGTCTTGCTCGACGTAGATGACGACCCCGCCGTGCATGATGTACGCGGGTCCTTGAATGATGGTTGGTGTAACGATGGTGGCGGGCATATTTTATTTATTGGTTGGTGATGGTGGCGGTGAGGCGCTCCACACTACTGGCAACGTAGTCGGTGGGGCTGCCGGTGAATTTGTTCAGGTAGGCACAGGCGCGGATGGTGACGGGGACGTTGAGCTGCATGGCAATGGGCACGGTGTATTGCTGGGCCGTACTGCCCGGGAAGAGCGTGTTGTCGCCGGGGAACGGGAACGTGTCGTCGGTGGTGTACCAGATCTGCGCGCCAGGCGTGGCGGTCGTCAGGGTCACCTGCAGTTGGCCGGGGACATTGCTCAGTATGGGCGGCAAACAATATTCAATCTGCTCGTCCGAAAACTCCTGGCACTCGAAATTGACCTGGTAGCTGATGACCGGAACAGTGAAGTCTTTGCTGAGGTCGACGGGTTCAATGGCGGGCGTGGCGGGTTTCATGGCCTGCACGAAGCCGCGGAATCCGGCGAGCTTGACGTTGGTGATGATATGCCGGGCGACTTTCCGCGCGCTCTTGTGGGTGCCGTTGTCGTCGTGGTTCAGCTCCGGCACTTCAATGACCTGGAAGGCGGGGAAGAGTTTCATGGGGCCGGCCGGGACGCCCTGGTAGATGTCATTGGCGACGATCTGCAAGACTAGGACGGCCACGCCGCGCTTGCCGCTGGTCTCGGTGATGGCACCCTGGGCTTGCTGGTATTCGTGGGCGACATCGCCCTTCTCGACGACGATCACGGGGATGTCTTGAAAGAACGGGTCGCTCTGGAGCCGGTCGGCCAGTTCGTAAGGGAGGCGGTCGAGAATATCGTCGGTTTTCATGCGGACATCTTTTGCCATTCAGCCACGATTTGGCGGCTGATGTTAGTGGTGTATTGGCCGCGAGATTCAGCCAGGCCGGTGCGGAACGGGGCACGTTCGGGCATGGTGACGTCGTGGGCCTGGGCTTGTACCGTTTGCGTGCGGGCGCGCTTGGCACCGGCGCGTGCGAAGACGAGCAAATGATCATTGGCGAGCTGCTTGACCAGGTTGCCGCGCGCGTCGAGCTTGTGCCGGATCTTCATGGTCCGAGTTTCGTGGTGGATGCGGCCGCCAAACTCATGGATGGCGGCGTAGATGACGTTTGACCCGATGGCGGATTGGACTTGGGTGGCACTGATCGGCTTGGACGGCGTGGCATTGGCGCTGCCGCGCAGACGGCCACCCAACGTCCCCTTACCACGACCAAGGCGGTGCTCGGAGGGCGGGAAGGGGCCATCGCCGGTCAGGTGGTCCCTTTTGATGATTTTTACCGCATGTTGATTGGCCTGGTCCATGCCGCGCACGATGGCCCCCAGGATCTGCGCTGGCAGCTTGGGAAAATTGGCAACGATCCGCTCGGCCTGCGGGCTCAAGGCAACTTGGAGGGCGGGCGTCATACGAGTTTGTAGCGGCGATGGTTGGCGATAACCGTCTCGACAGTAGGAGCAAAATCCTCCGGGAAACGGATGGACGTGGCTTTGCCGGCCGTCAGGAGATCGGTGCCGAGCTTGTCCAGGTAGGCCCAGACGTGACGGCATTGCAGGAACCAGGCGTTCAACAGATCGGCTGGGAGGGCATGCACGCCGGCTGGGACTGCGCTGGGATAACCGGGATCTTTGGGCTCAAGTTGTTCCCAGAAATAACCACCGTTATAGGTGAATTGCACCTGCGCGAACCACGGTCCCACGTCATGGTCGCTAGGGTTTACAATGCCGTTCGCGAGGTCAATGGAGCGTATCCAGCTAATATCGCGGGGTTGCCATCCCTTTGCCTCGGTGTGCTTCACCTGCCAGGCGGTGACGGCGTAAACCGGGGTGCGCCGTAAAACGAATTCACAATAGTCGGCCCGGAATGTCTCCACCTCGCCAGCCATATAGCCCAGCGGGCGATTGCAGAGCCGCTCGAACATGCTGGCCGTGCCCTGGCCGATCTGCGAGATGATGTCATCGAAACGGAGGTCCGTCTTGATGCTGTTGGCGAGCAACTGCTTTTTCAGCGTGGCCAGGTTGGAAAAACCGGCATTCATTATTTGAGTGTGGAGTTCACCAGCTTTTCAGCGGGCTTCCACCGTCCTTTTTCTTGGTTGCACAGCTTGCATTTCCGCGTCTGCCAGATGCGAAAAGTGCCGCTCGGATGTCCATTCGATAAGGGAAATTCGAGTGGGGTTTCACGGATGACTTCCAGTTTGTGCCGGATGCAACGCGGATTCATTGGCGACGTAATTTAGATGAGGATGTTTGCTCCGGCCGACCAATGCTTGGCGCTCCGGGGCGGGGAAAGACCGCCAAAGGCCGCGATGGCTGCGGAGCCGGGCGAGTCGTGATGATCGACGGTCGCATCATGCGATCCTTTGGCGGTTGGTTTAACATGCGTTTAGCGTGCTGTTAAAGGTCAGGGTTGACTGGCGCTGTCGTAGTGGCTGCTGACACTGGACAGACGGTTGGTGGCCGTGGCAGGCGTGATTTGCGCCATGACCGGCCGCCCGTAGTTGCCGCTGAATAGGTCATCGCCATTCAGCCAATTGGTGCCCATTCCCACGGAGATGCTCGTGATGGGACCTTGCAGGTAGATTTCATCGCTCACGCTCGGATAAACGCCCCAGCCAAAGCTGGTGATGACGTAATTGAGGTTGGTGGCGGGAAATCCGGCCGGGCCGGTGCCATACACACCATACGTGGTGACACTGTTGGAGATGGTCACCCCGGCAATGGTGAGGATGTTGGTGCCGGTGTTGGCCCAACTGGATGCGGTGTTGGTATAGACCGCACCAGCGTGTTGTAGAAACAACCCCGCGCCGGCCGACAGACCATTGGTGGACGTGATGACATTCGTGGTCCACGACGTGGTGGGGTTGGTGTACATCAGTGAATATGCCGTGGTACCGCTGCTCAGGTTGAGGACGGCGGCGGCGTTATCGCTCGAGTAGTTGATGGTGACGACCCGGATCTGCGAATTCGGATCGGCGGGGAAGATCGCGGTGGCGGGAAGCGTGTTGTTCCCGTAGGCCGAGATGGTGTGATAGGTGGGAATGGCCGCGAAGGCGGAGAGTTGCAGGCTGAGGGCCAAGGCCATCAGCAAGGCAATCAGCGCATGATGCCAGGTATTCCCCGCCAGCTTTTCCTTGGGGCGATACGGCACCGCAACTTTCTGGCTGGTGACCACATCATCACCATCCTTGTTCTTCACGGTGGTACTCACCTCAATGATTATGGAGCGGCCTTTGTGCTCTTCAGGCACGGAGACCACTTTGGTCTTCGTCACCTTGCAGGTGGTGGGCTCCACATAATTGACGGTGTCGCCGGCTTTGATCTCCGGATCAGGGGCGGCGCTCAGGTCAACTTCAATTTTTTCTTTCGGCATATTTTTTTGTTTTATAAATGGCGGCGGCCACCCGGCCGCCGCTATGGGTTATTGGGTTCAGTTGGGAGGCAGTTGCAGCGTGGACATCGCATCCAGGGCCATCGCCTCGAAGTCGATACGCTCCAGGGCGCGCATCGCGAGTTCATCCGTGGCAAAGAAAACCTCGCGGCTGACTTCCACGCGGGCCACCCCGCGTTCGCCGAAATACCAGTAGCTAAGGTCACCAAAGAAGGCGACGAAGGCATTGGGTTGGGCGTTGGCGTTATTGGCCGCGCTCACGCCGATCCACCGGATGGGCCAGCCATCCAGCGTGGCCGGCTGACCGTTGCGGGCCGGAATGTAGATCTGCGGGGTGCCAATCGTATTGAACGTGACGAACAGTGCCTCCAGGGACGGATGGCAATAATAGGCGGCCGAGGTCTGACCGGTGGCCGCCATATTGGCGAGGACAGCCGGATTGACTAGGGCGCGCATGGCACGGAAGTTATTGATCGTGAGATCCGTGATGACCGTGTTGCCAGCGGTGGGCTTGACCAGGTATTGCGGGTTGTTCACGCAGTAGGTGCCGATGCCGGTGATGTTGGCATAGGTGGCAGTGCCATCGCCCATGAACAGCGTGGTGTCTTCCAGCTTGGCGAATTCGCGGGCAATGTATCGGGCGAGGAATTGACCAAGTTGGATGAACGTGTCCTCTTCGAGTTCGGTCGGTATCCGGATCAGGCCGCCCGCCTTGTTGGCGGTGTAGGTAACCAAGGCAGCCGTGACTTCCTTCTGCCCCACTTGCTGCGACATGCCGCCCGTGCCGGCACCCATGAACCCAAACGCGTCTTCACCGGCCTGCAGGCGCGGCAGCTTGACTGTGCCGGCACCCAGCGGGAAGAGCGTGCAATACTGACGGGCCTGCCCATAGCGGAACACGAGTTCGATCACCTGGGGCATGTAGATCGTGGGCAGCGGAATATCCACGGGCGTCAACGCTCCGCCTGCTTTGGTTTCAATACCCAGATAACCTTTGCTGAGGGATACCAGGGATTCCCAGGAGCGTTGTTCCTTGTTCAATTGGCGCATGGCGCTTTCACCCAGCTTATGGGCTTCAAGCACCAGCACACTGGAGAGCGCCTTGGCACAATCATCCGTGACGAAGGGCACATTGCCCACCCAACGCACACCGGTCGGTGAGACTGACAGGGCGTTCTTCTTGAGCGTTTTCACGGTGGATTCCAATTCATCCACCCGCTTTTGCTCGCCCTTCAGCAGTTCGGGCAATTTCTTGATGGCGGCAAAACCGCCTTCGGCGGTGGACAATTCCTTGAGCCCGGGAATGTGCGTGCCAAGCTCTTTGAGCTCGTTGCAGATTTTCTCGAACTCCTTGATCTGCTCATCCGTCAAGGCCGCAATGCACACCCGGCCGGAACGATAGCCCTTGCTTTGCGCGAACTGGGTGAGCTGCCAGAGGCCCACCATGACCGCACAAGCGAGGGGCGGCACGCCCAGCAACGCCAGGCAGACCGCGACGATAAGTACCGCGACCAGCGAAGCCAGGTGGCGATACGGTTTGAAGATTTTTTTCATACTGTATTACGAATTTTTGGTTGATGTTTATTTGCCGCTCATCGTTCCTCGGAGCGTGCGGGCGAGGTTCAGCAGTTGCGCGTCATGGACTCCCCGCTCGGACGCGCCACCAGGAGCGGGAGTCTGTTCACTGCAAAATTGTTTCAGAAAGTCAGCCAGGTCTCGGCGCTCGCTCACATTGAGCACGCTGCGGATCTGGTTACCGATGGTGGCCCCGGGGTTGGCTGGGACCACGACCAGGGATTTCTCAAGCAGTTCGCACTTGGTATAAGTGCGGTCGGGCGAATCCTTATCGTTGCCATTGGTCCATTCGAGCGGGATGAAGCCCACGCTCTGGGATTTCAGGAAGCCGGCCTTGGCCATCTTGTAGGCGAGTGCGCCCATGGGGTTATCCAGGCAGAACATGATCCGCGTGCAGAGCTTACCGTCCTGCACCTGCTTGTCTTTGGGCAGAATGTCCTTGCCCAGGATCTTGCCCACGCTCGAATAATCGTGGCAGTCGGGAACCACCGGGTTGGCCAGGAAGTTATCAAGCTCCCAGCCGTTTTGCTTGATGCACTCGTTGTAGCGGTCCACCGTTTCATCGCTGGCGATGAAATCCATCACCGGATCGTCGCCGGCCACATCCTTGACGGTGCAGTGAATGCCGGCCCGCAAGCCGGGCGCGCCCGTGTTCAACGTGCAGATGCGAGCGCCAAATTCTTTGAGTAATTGATCGTAGGTTTTCATTTTAGTTTCACGGTAGATTGATCGCGGGTGTTATGACCCGTCTCGGTTTTCAAGAACGTCATCTTGCCGATGCCGTAGATTTTGAAGGTGACGGACTTCTCATCCTCGTCGGTTTTCTGGGCCGCCACCACGTCGCACTGGCAGTTGATGATGTTGGCGGCCGTGGCACCGTGCTCTTCATCCAAGGGTTGCATCATCTGCTCGACATCGCCCATTTCCGTGGGCACGTCGAAAAGGTCGTCGACCAGGATCGGCTGATCGACCGTGGCGTCCTCAACGGATTGGTGGCCTTCGCGGGCATGCGGGCCATGGCTGCCGAGCCAGGATTTATATTCGATGCCCACATCCTTCATGGCCACGTAGCCGGCTTTGCACGTGGCCGTGTTCACTTCCGTGCGCGCAATCACCTTGGCTTTGCCATCGCTCAGATCGTTGAACTTGGATTTTACGCGCGCCGCGAGTTCCGCATGCGTTTCGCCCGCTTCCACGCCCTCGGCCAGCGTGGTATTGAGTTCGTTGCGGACTGATTCGCTGGCGCCCTGAATCTTGAGCGTGCGGCCGGCAATGAATTCCAGCACCTGCTTTGGGGGATATTTCCAAGGATCGTCATAGCCGATTTCTGCGAGCATGTTTTCACCGGCCGCCTGCAGCAGCGCGGCGGTGGGCTGATGGAGTTCCGTGCTCAAGGCGGCCGCAAAGCCGTGCTGATCGAAAATGATATCGACCAACGATTTGATTTCGCCGATCCGCCCCGCGGATTTCTCCAGGTGAACTTCATCCAACTTGGCGAGCGTCTTCTTACGAAACACCGTCATGACCTTGCCGATCTTGCCAGCGAAGAGATTCACATGCGCCTTGCGGAACTGCATGCGCTTGCGCCAGAGCGCCGCCGTGGCAGCTTTGATGTGATCCGCTGGCTGGCCGCTCAAAATGGCAGGCTGCAGGCCCGTGAGCAGTTTGGAAAGCCGGGTGAATGGATTCGACTTCGCCGCCTGCTTGTCCGCCTTTTCCTTATCCGCCTCGTCGGAGTTTGGATTTTCGTCCTCCTTGGGACCGGACTTGGAATCGTCATCCTCGTCTTGATCATCACCGCCTTCGCTGGGCTGCGGTTCATTGGCCCCCAAGCCATCGGCCGTGACTTCCTGAAGGTTGAAAGGCAGAAAGCTCTTATCGCCCCAGGGCAATTTCGGGAAGCCGAGATCATAGGCCGTGTTGACCTCGTTGAGGGGGAATCCAATACCAAAGGCCTTGACGGCCGTATCCAGACGCGCCCGCCTGGCTTCCTGCATGATTGGCAGGCTGTCGATATCAAACCAGCCCACCAGGTCATCACCGAAGGTGGCCACGATTTTGTTAATGGCCATCTCGATGCGATGGCAATGGCTGGTGACCGGCCCTTCCACAAATTGCAGACGTTCGGCGCTGATGGCCTGCCCGCCGCCGCTCAGGGCGCTGGCCTTATCGTCGGTGAAACCCATCAGGCTTTCCGGAACCTTGAAGATGGACGCAATTTCCTGGCGCAGGAATTTGCGCGTTTCCAGGAATTGCATATCCATCATGCTCAACGTGGGCTTTTCGATCTTGGCGCCACCGAACAGAAACAGCGGACGGTCGGGTGTGCCGGCCTTGCGTTTGCGTTCACGCAGGGCGGCCTTGATGATTTCACGCTGGGTGTCATCCAAGACCTGTTCGGTGGTCACCACTACGCCCGTGTCGGCGTTGTTGATCCAGAGCCCTTTTTGAAACTGCTCGCCCGCAAAATCCGTCTTGGCGGCCACGTCGCAGACCAAGAGCGGCGACATGCCCCGCCAATATAGATACGGATTGGGCAGCCGGGCATGGACCACTTCGCTGGGCAGCAACATCTCGCTGGGGATGGGCGTAATGAGCGGCGAACCGGTATATCGCCAGCCTTCGAGCGTATAGCCCACCACCATGTGCCAGAACAATTCAGGCGGCAGCGTGATCATCCGCTGAATGCGGGGACTCCGGCTGGCCAGATCCACCGGCTGATCTGCCGAATCCAGCGGCATCACGAAAAACTCACCGCGCAGGCAAGCCCAGGTGACGACCATCTCCCAGAATAGATTGGCATCCATGGAGGGATGCGGATTGTTGAACAGGTCCACCACATCACCCGATTCAACGATCGTCTCGCCCAGGGTTCGGCGGACAAAGGCCCGGTGCTCCGGACGAGAGCTTGTGCGGAAGGCGCGAATGCGTTTGGCATTGCGACTGCCCACCCGGCTGATGCGGAACGGGATCTTGGCGATATGCTCAGCCAGGACGGAAATGGCGACGTATACCCAGGCGGATTGGGCGTAGGGCGTGGTGAGCTGGGCACCGCGATCCCGCTCATCCAGATCCAGGCCCCGAATCCAGTCATAGGCACCCTGGGACATTTTCTGGGTGGCTGCCGGGGCGGCTTCGGACCGGATGGGGGGCAATTCCGCCCGGCGAAAGACATTCGCCGTGTAGGGGGAAAATTGAAGATGATCAGCCATGGGTCACCTCCAACCGTTTTTGGACCTTCAGACCGTCAAAAATAACGGCTACCGCAGCGAACCGCAGGGGGATAGGCGGCGTTTTGGCAGCCGGCAGGCAGCGACAGAGCCAGGAAACGTCCTGGAGGCAGCCAGCGCGGCCAATGTGGCTTATAGAAAAGGGTTTAGTGTTCATCCTACGAGTGCGACGATGCCGTTCGTTTTTTCCATGAGGGCATATTCAGCCTGCTTGCCAGAATCAAAAGTGTCGCCGTGCCGGCCGTCGCCGTCCACGGGGCAGGCATATTTGCCCTGTTCCTTGATGGGCAACCGATGATCCTGCTTGATATAGTCATCGGACGGCAGGACCGTGCGCCCATCGTTGACGGCCGCGCAATAGAGGTCACCCTGAAATGTTTTGTAGCTGATATCATCCTGGTAGCCAGAGGGACGCGGTTCAACCTTGGCATTGCCCAAAATCAATTCGACTGGAATGAAGCGCATCAGATCATCCTTCGTCTCCTCTGCGGCCAGACGTTCATTACTAGCGTCTATGCAGAGCCGGCGTGCCGGGCCGCCAACCGGCCGCTCACGCACGATGCGCACCCCACGCTGAAGGTAATCAGACATCACCGCTCGCTTTTTGGATTTGAACACGAGCACCAGGCGTTGAAAGCGCTCCCCACCGATATTTTCGGTGAAGGTAATGGAACTGGGATTGCTCTTCTCATTCGTGGTACTCGCCACGTCGAAGCCGAGGCCGACCGGGCCATTCCTTAACGAGCCGCGCAAGAGGTCAAAGGCGCGGCGCGCATCGCTCTCAGTGTCCGCATATACGAAATGGCATTGGCCGATGCCGCGACGCTGGGCCGATAGCAGCGCAATCAAGTCGATCGCCGCCGCGCCGCCCGATTTGTGGTTGAGCGCATACGTTGGGTCCCAGCCGGATTTAAACTGCGGAAAGACCTGGCACTGCTCATACGTCATCGCCTGGCCGTGATCATCGAACAGTTTGTGGCCGGCCGCGTAGGCATCTTTCAATGCGACCCGGTGCACCAAAATACCATGCTGCCCGATATAGAGATGCCCGGCAGGATTGGCCGGGAACTGCTCGTCCTCGGTCTCGGCGGTGATCTCGCTCGGCATCGTCGTCTCGAAATATGGGTGCCGATCATTACTGGACAGATTGGATGCGTAGATGATTTTGAGGTCCGGCGTATCGCGCATCATGGGGTCGGTGGCCATGCGCAGTTCGGTCTCGAAGTTGGGATTGGTAAACCCAGCCTCATCGCGCAGAACAGTCGCGCGCCAGGAGCGGGCGGTCGCGGGGTTCGGCGCGATGACCTGCAGGCGGGAGAAATGCGTCTTGTCGAAATAGAGGCGCAGTTCCATGCGGCTGCTCTGATATAACTCCGCAAAATCTTCCGGCGTGAGTCCCTTGAGGACTTTCCCCTTGTCGGAATCAGCGACCTGGAAGGACAGCTTGTTTTCATCCGCGCCAGTCTCGAAGACCGTGCGCATGGCGGCGGCTTCGTTCATGACGAGCATTGCCTGCTCAGCCGCTGATAGCGTAACGCCAACCAACTCCTTGCCGAGCAGCAGGGATGCCGACGCGGCGATGACCATGCGGCCATGCTCCTTGGACATTTCGTCAAAGGCGATGTCACCCAGCGTGGTGGACTTGCGACAGCGCCGTGCCCAGTAGAGCGCAATTTGCCGGGTCTCGCGCACGGCCACCAGGGCGACATTCTGATATTCTCGGCGGATGCGTTTCATTTCGGTATGACCACCTTTCCGCTCGCCTGCAGTTCGTCCACCGACTTGAACGCTTCCTTGCGCATGGCCGCGATCTTATCCGCATTGCTCAGGTTGGAATTGGCAATCCGCTCAGCCGAATCGCGCATGGCCTGGTCCAGAATCTTCTCGCAAAAATCCAACTGGAATTTTTCCTCGGCCAATTTCAATTCGCGCTCCTTGTGCGCCGCCTTCGTCTGACCGCTGACAAATTCCATGGCCGTGCGCAAGAGTTGATCCGCGAGCTTGAGCAGCTCGGGATCGGCATTGCCCTGGGTGGAGAGTTGCAGGGTCAACACCCGGTGCAGCTTGATCAACGTCTCCAGATCAGGCGCGGGATTCTGGCCGAACTGCTTTTCGACGGCCTGGCATTGCCGCGCTCCGCTGGCGATCTGAGCCAGGAGCTTGTCCTGCAGATGGGCCTGACGCTGTGATTCCAGGAATCGCGAGAGCGTGGATGCGGAACACGTGACACCTTCATCCCTCAGCCAGGTGAGCATTTCGGCGAGCGTCTTTTTCTCGGCCTCCATGTCCGCCAAGGTGGCGGCGTGTTGGTCCAATTTGGATTCGCGTGGTTTCACAAACGTGACGTTTGATCCTTTTATCTCAGGGCACGGGCCTTGAGGATGCCTTTGGCGGTTAGCAGCCAGACACGCGTCTTGACGAGATCATCGGTAGTGCCGTCGATATGGCCGGCCGTGGCCAGGTCCTGGATGGCATCGGCAATCTCACCGGGCGTCGGTTCATCAGGTCGGCAGAGCAGACTGGCCGCGCTGAACAAGGCGGCTTCGGGCATGGGCACGCCGTCGCATTGATTCAGGGCCAGCAAGATGGCACGATAAAGTTTCGTTTTCATTTTTTCGCCTTCATTTCGCCGCGCAGTTCACCCACGGATTCCAGGATGTCATTCACCCGGTTATGTATTGCCGTAGCGCGCTCTTCGTTGGCGGCGTTCATACCAATGATCAATTGCCGGGTTTCGCTGGCGCGGGTTTCATTCGAGTTATCCAGTCGCCGTTCCAATTCAGTCATTTCCGTTCGCTGCCTTTCCTCCATCCTGGTGATCCGTATGCCATGATCGCCTACCTTGCTTTCGAGATTCACGAACCTGATTTCCGTCGCATCATGGTTGTAGCGCTTGGGCGCCTTGCGAAATTCGGGCGTCGGGTCCTGGTCGACCTTGACGGTGGTTTTGCGGTTACCGGCCGCGACGGCATAAATAAGCGTGCCGATGGTGGCCAGCGCGGCCAGTGCGCCGACAATTTCTCCAAGCTGTGTCCAGGTTATTTCTGCGAGCATCATTGGTCGTTTTGGTTTTGGTTATTTCGGCGTGATGACGAGTTCACCGAATTTGGTATCCGAATGAGTGCGCCGGTTCACGGCGCGGTTTTCACTGACGATGGGTTTGAGGTTGCAGTCGGAAAAAAGGTCGCGTGTGAAAGGCGAGTCATTCAAGGTGACAATCCAATTCCCCTTGAGCTTCCCGACGTCACGGCGGAACGTGGTCAATTGCTGCTTGTCCCAGCCGGCATAGGCGCGATTGGTCGCGTCCTCGTATGGCGGGTCCATGAAGAAAAACGTCTTCGGCGAGTCGTAGTTCTTCAGGCAGCGCTCGTAGGACAGATTCTCAACGACCACGCCTTCAAGCCGCTGATGGGCCGCGCCGATTAGCCGCGCGATCTTTTCGTGGTGAAAGCCAACGCCCCCACCGGCCGTCTTCGCGACGCCAAAGCTGGACATGCCCCCGCCGAATGACGTGCGGTTCACCAGGAGGAACCGGGCCGCCCGCTGCAGTTCTGTGAGACCAGGCTGGGCGATAAAGTCAAAAAGGTTCTGGCGCGATGCCATCAACCAATCCAATTCGCCAAGCAATGCAGGAAGGTGAAACTGCAGGTTCCGATAGAGCGCGATCAAATTGCCGTTCAGATCATTGATGACTTCGACGGATGATCGCTCTTTGCTGAACAGCACTGCACCGCCCCCAAAGAATGCCTCGCAATAACAGTCATGCGGCGGGATCAGCGGGAGGATGGTTTTAAGCAACCGCGATTTTCCACCCTGCCAGCGCAAAATTGGTTTGATACGTTCGGTCATGATTCTTGCTGCTTGGTCTCAGGGGAAGGCTGGACGGCGGGAATAACCGCCGGCGTCGGAGTTGCATTCTCCGGCGCCAGCGGTGTGGTTGGGGTGGAAAGCGGATCAGTCACTTTGTCCAGGGCGGCAATGTAATTATTGACGTGGTGATCAACAATCGGGTCCAGGGCAGCGGCGAATTTGGAAACGATAAATGCGCGATAGATTCCCCAGAGGTCTGAAATCAACAAGCGCCAGAACGGTGGATTGATCCAGAGATCACCGGTATCCACCTGGGCAGAATGGGGTATAGCAATGGACGGAATGAAAACCTCTATGCCCACGTGCCGATAAGGGTCGTGCCAGGCTGGGAGGTGTGGAATGCGAGGCACAATGTCTTCCTGGAAGACGAGGCGGAAAGTTCTGTAACCAAGGACGTGATCATAACGGTCCTTGAAATCTGCGTTGCCGAGGCGAGGCTGCCCGAAGGTATAGACCTGGGCGATCTGACAACCGTTACGCCATAATTCCAGCGCGGCCAGGATGGCGAGTGCACCGCCGAGAGAATGGCCGGTGATGCAGAGTGGCTTTTGATTCGGCATCTTATCCGCCGAGCAACCACCCAGGGCTGTTAAGAGCTCTTCAAAAATGCTGTTAAATGCCCGTTCAAACCCTTTATGGATTTTGGAGACTGTAGTATTCACCGCGATCAGCGTGGTGCGCTCGAATTGAGCATCGGTGATCCAATTGCGGATGCTGGACGTACCGCGAAAGGCGATGACGATGCAATCCGGCTTCTCCTCAATGAGGCAATGCGTATCGGTATCCGGCGCGGAAATCGTAGCGGTCTGATATGCGAAGGCGCTGGCCCGGGCGCAGGCCCGGGCGTTGCCCAGGTCAAATTGTTTAGCGGTTAGGTTCATTGGCAAAATTGCAGCCGGTTTTTTGTTCGGACTTTGTGTGTCTCCGAATCGGATGAGCCGGCAAACCCGGATATGCGGACCTTTTGTTTTATATAGAAATCACGGTTTCAAAAGCTGCTTAGAAAGGATGTTCAGATAGCACATGGCGGCCATGCCATCAGAGGTCACAACGAACCCACCATTGGTCGGCGTGATCCATCGCGGCTCCGTGAGCGGCGGTATATAGTTGGTGCCGTACTGATGGATCAACGCCGTATACCGCTCGCTCCAAAGCTCGGTTACCAGGTAATTGGTGCCTGGCAGAATCGTGAGGACCCCCGAGGTGGGTGATCCGGCATCCATGGACGGCACGGAGGGCTCCACAAGTTTGGGAGCCATCGTGCAGCCGGCCACGCAAAGGCTAAGCGCACAGGCGGCGGATTTGAGTGAGATCACCATTTTCGAGGGCTTGGTTGATTTGATCTTTGAGCGATTGCAATTCCCGGGCCTGCTTGGCGGCGACTTCGGCGGCGGTGTTGGCTTGCGCGTCTTTTTGCGCGGTGAGCTTCAGCACATCGTCGGCGACGTCGAGCGAGGCAGTGACAGGATCGGCGGCCATGTGATTATTTGGTTGTTGACGCAGGGACTGCTGCCAGCGCGGCGTTGACCGTATTGAGATCAGCCTGGAGGACGGCCTTGGTCACAATGACGGCGTTGTTGGTGCCGTATTTAACCAAGAGTTGCTGTTCCAATGTGCCGGCCGCCGTGATCAGTGGCAGGATGCTGGCCTGTAACGCGGCGTTGTTGCCGACCAAGCCATCGACGTCTGAGACGACGTTGGTATTCACCCCATCCAGGGCGCCGGTTAATGCGACTTGGATATCGCTGACAATCGGCCGGGCCGATGGGTCAGAGGTCAGTGCATAAATGAGGGCGGGCGTCCCGACGAGTTGGAGCGCGGCACAATCGAGCGCGAGATTCTGCTCGTTGATGATGGTGACGGTGTTGGTGACCGGAGGTGTTACTTGGCCGACCGAGTTGGTGCTGGCCGGAGTGACACTGGTGCTGGACTCCGTCATACAGCCACCGAGCAAAATGGCGGAAGCGACCAAAGAGACGACGCCGATCGCAAGTGTTGGGGTGAGGTATTTCATAATTTCCTTACGGTTGTGGCCTGTTGGCCGGGGTTTGTACTGCAAATGAAGCCGCCGAGGTCCCCATCATTGAACGGGACGACATGGCCCGATGGAATACCTTCAGCCCCGTGAACTGGAAGCGGGGCGTCTTGACGGCGGCTGACTAAAGTGAGGAGTGCGGAGCGCGGAGTGCGGAACGCTGATGGAGTGGAAATTAAGTTGCGGCGATGACTGATGTTGATGGACGCCAGCCCATCGGAGGTGAAGGCATCACCGCCGCAACAAAGTGGCCGAGCCTCGGCTCGGCATTCCGCACGGGCAATGATTTTCCCGGGGAAAAGATTTGCTTGTGAGTGGCTGGCGCGTAACATCGCGCCAACACTGACAGAGATTTTAAGAAGGCCCTACCCCACCGTTCGCCCTGTTCGCTCTATTCCAGAATTTTCAACCACGGAGACACGGAGGTACGGAGAATCATCTCGTGTTTTGGCTGCGACGCCAGCCAGCGATGGCATCAATCGTTGGCTGCATCGGTAGCTTCTCACGGCTGAGCCAGCGAGAAACCGTCTTCGTGCCCACGTTTAGGTAGCGAGCCAACTCGGCAGATCGCCCGTACTGCCGGCCCACATATTCCCGCGTGTCGTCAAGGAAATGCTCAACGCTCCGATAGCCGGCAGGGGCTATGCGCGGCGCGGCCGAAGTGCGTTTTGCGCGGGCGGCTGCCAGGGCAGCCAGTTGGGCGGGGGTGCGGGAGGTAGTCATATCATGGCGCGGGTTCGGCAGCATTCAGTTGAGCCAGGCAGCCGGCTGGTCGCCTGGCTGAAAGTAATTAAAATTCGCCTGATGCTTTTCGCACCAGGCCAGCGCGGCCTGCGCGGTGGCGAAGCTTTTTGTCCGGCGCGAGAATTTCTCGCCACAGCGGATGACGATGATGGCTAAGGTCCCGCGCCAGGGCAGGAAGACAGTTTTGGATTTGAGGGTCATTTGGTCGTTTTGGTGGGGCATATAATGGATGGATTAGAACACAGCGCGGATGGTATCCCAAAGGAACCACAGCGCCAGTAGCGCGAAGAGAATCCCGATGACCAGCTTGAATCCCCACCAACCGCGCGAACGGAGCGGTTGGCCGCACTGCGGGCAGGTGACCGCCTGGCTGCTGACAGTATGGCCGCAGGCTGGGCATGCATCTGTCTGAATCGGCACGCGAGGCCGCAAATTGTTTTTTGCCACCCAGGCGAGACCGCCGACCCCCAGGAGCAAGATTACCCAGACGAACGTTGGAAGTGCGAGTGCGAGCATCATGTGAATAAGTTTTGATGGTTTTGCTTTCCGATTCTCGTCGTTTGACCGATTATACATCTATCAGTTTTTGCGCGGGCCTGCCCCACCGAAACGACCAATTTCAACATCATCAGGCCTGGACATCCGTGCGCGCCATTGGCGCGGCACGGTGTTTGCCTGAAGGGCGCTTGGTCGTGCCTGGTGGGGAAGCATCGTGTCCGCGCTCTTGGGTGTATGATAGACGTAGAACAACTCGTGGCGGAAATTAAAGCCATGTCCCCCGACCGGCGGGAAAAGTACCTGGACACACTTCTATGCGCGATGGCGTTCATTTATGATGCTTTGCGTTCGCAATCCCCTCCAACAAAATCCGATCAGCAGCCGCCTCGTGTCTGTCATCGTTCTCCGCGATTTCCTTCAGACCCCTCTCAGAATTAGACAATGCGTCCCCAGCGCGTTTGGCAATCTGTTGTGCTTCGGTAAGATTACCCGCTTTTCGTGATTGGAGTTCCTCAACGACATCCTTAATATTCGTGATTATATTCCTGCGATCGCTTGGCGTTGATTTGACAAGGCGAGCGGTGAGATCTTGCAGGGTGCGGTCCAACGTCTGCGTTTCCATCCAGGCATGCAGCCGGGTGGCGTCGGGTTTTTTCGGGGGCGCCCCCGCGTGGATGAGGATCGCGATGCGTTCAACATTCCGCAGTCCTTGCATGACGTTGCTGCTGGCCTTTTGATATCCTTTAGCGTACTTGCGCATCGTCTCAGCCGCCACGCCAGCCCGTTCCCCTAGCTCGTCAGGCTGAATATTCAGCCTGCTGCAAATGGCCATAATTTCGTCGGCCTGAGATGAAAATCTTACCGCCATTTTGTCCTAAAAAGATGTTGACCAAGTCCTAATCGGACTGTTATTGTCTTGTTGTGACAAGTCACAATAAGACGATTACAGCCGAAAGTTGGCGGCCGGTCAAGGCCAAATTGATTGCGCGCTTCGGAACGATCCGCGCAGTCGCCAAAAAACTGGGTTGTCATCACAATTCAATTCGATATTCGCGGAATATCCGCATGAAAGCAGAGGCAATGGCCAATGAGTAGTCATCGCGAATATTTTTTCCAGGAGGCGATAGCCCACGCCCGGACTTTGCCGGTTCCGGACGCGGTTAAATTCTTAGGCGGCTTGCTTCAGTCCTGTACGGACAATGATGGAGTCGCCCCAGTGCGGAATGCGTTCATTGCGCTGTCCCAATCGGACAGGCAGTTGGAATTGATCCAATCCGGCCAGTTGAAGTTAAACCTGCAAGGAGACAAACAATGAAAACGATCAGCATCAGTTGGCGGGAGCGCGGGTATCTGCGTGACGTATTTTGGATGGCCGATGAAGCGACGGCGGCGCAGGCGGCGACGGTGGCACGGCGGATGATCACCGAGGCCCGGCGATATGCGGGCGTGTTTAATGTCCGCGCAAACATCCGACCGCATCCGACGAAGGGAGGTTCGCTGTGAAAATTCCCGCGCTGACTCCCGAGCAGATACGGAGCGTGTTGGGTGATAATGGCGGCGAACACCAGTCCGCCGCTACGGCTCCGGTAAAGCGGCTCAAATATGTAATCGTCCGCAACTTCGTGGGCTTGAAAATGGCTTTGATTTTTCACGAGTCAATCCCGCACAACGCCGCTGTGGACCAATCTTGGTTGGCACCTCTGAGTGCCGGCTTCTTTAGCCTCACAGACCACGGACTAATCGTTTGGCCAGGTGGAAGCGATACATTGGGTTTAGAGCCAAAACCCGATGATTGGATGGTCATTCAAGATACGTTGATCCTCATGGGCCTTTTCCCAAAACGATCCAAATGAAACTCATCTACTTCATTCTCGCGTTCCTGTACGTGTTCCTCTGGCTGTTTCCGGTGTGCTGTATCGGCATCCTGTCGGCCCTGTGTGGCAGCCGCCGCTTGGATCGCTGGTGTGAGCGCCAGTTTTTGGATGCCGATGGACAACCCGAAGGGCAAAACGACCAATGACAACCGAACTACCATCCCTGGAATCGTTGCGCGAGGAGGAACGTCGCCTGCGACGGTTGCTGGAGCACCGCAAGGGACTGCTCTATGCCGGTCAGCCGTGCGGCGACATCGGCAGCCTGGCTGAACGGCTGAGCGACGTGAACAAAGCGATCGCCTCCCAAACCTTGGTCCAGATGAGGACCGCATGACCCTGACGCCCGCACTCCTCACGTCGTGCCCTACAATCACAATTTTATGAAAACAGTCCTCAAAAACCCCGTCGACGTCCAAATGCATTGGACCCGCAAATTGTTACCCCGGCCCAGCCAAGAGCGCGTGAACGCGATCAGCGATGTCATAGCGCGCGGCGTGAAGCTGCCGCCTGGTTATTTGGTTGAGCCAAACCTCCTGGTGGCCGGTGAAACGCGTCGGCTCGCCCATAAGGCGCGGCAGGTGGATATGGAGTTCATCGTCATCAGCGAAGAGGAAGCGGCCGCGATTGCCCTGGGCGAAAACACGAATCGGCTGGGCTACAAATTCAAGTACCAGGTGGCCTTTGCTTATTGTCCGCTTGCCCTGAAAGTGGTGGAATTTTCGAGCCGGAACCGGGGCGCGGTGGGCGTGGCGGGTGCGAAACCGCAATATTGCGGTCCTGCCACTTTGGCGGAGGTTGCGGCCGCGATCCATGTGAGCGAACGCTGTCTGGAGGATTCCAAACAGACCTACGATGCGCTGCTCGCGTGGGACAAGGAGAATGAGCCGAAGAAATGGGGAGAATTAAAAAATGCCAAGATGACCGCGCTGGCTTACTGGACGATGCGCATCATGGATCAGGAGGAATCCTGCACACCCGGGCAGGCCCGCGCCGGGCTGGCCGGCAGTAAGGCGGCGGAGGAAGGCAAAACCCAGCCCGCACCCAAGCAGCTTGAGCTATTCCTGGACGGCTTTAGGAGCTTGGGAAAGTGGGGTAAATCGTTCCCGAAGTTCGACGATGAACAACGGCGCACGGCGGTCAAGCAGATCAAGAAGACCATCAGCGACCTGCCTGCCGAGCTACGCGCCGAGATTGCGGCCGAGATCAAACTGCTTGAGCGCGAGGCGAAGGAGGCCAAATGAGCGAGCCAACCAAACTCACCGAAGCCGAGGTTCGTGCGCTTCGCGATTCCGTGTACGGCCAGCCGTCCACGGACAAATGCTGGGACGCGTGCGGTGAAAAATGGATGCAGCCGGAAAACGTCGAATGGCTCAAATCGCAGAAGCCCCACACCAACCTATGAGCAATCAAACGCTTGAGCTCTGGCAAATATGGCAGTGCCTGCAAAACGGCCTGCTCTACCAGATTATAGATCTGTCAGATCAGTAGGTCGTAGCCACAACGAATATCCCGGATACCGGCAATGCGAACGATTCGTTTTCGTGGCTCTCGCCGCTCCCTGATTTTTTGTCCTCTTTCAAATTTGTGAAGATGGGACCCAAACCAGTAGGAGCATGAGCGAACGCGCGACACAGTGGTGCCAGGTGGTGTGCGAGTGCGGCCAAAAGCACGGCGCACACTTGGGCCACTACGATCGCATGCAAGGCTCGTGCGGCAAAGTCTATTGGGCACTGCAGCCCAAGCGGAACGGTCCGCTCGTTCTATTCCCGTGGCCCGGATTCCCCGGGCTCACCATCAAGCAAAGTACCAGTCTCCTTTCTGTCAAGTCATGAGCGTAATCAACTACACGATCAAACCATTTCATCCGGCGAGTGACTCAAGTTCGGGACAACCGATATCAGTCACCCGCAACGAATCTGGCGAAACGATCACGCATCGGGGCCAGTTGTCATCGCCGGATGTTCCTTTAACCCCCGAGCCGGTGTCCGCGCAGAAGCGGCTGGACCTGGCCAAAGGGGCCGCGTGGTGCCGCATCCTGCGGGCCACGCGTGAGAAGGACGAGGCCGGCGTCATGCTCATAGACCGGATCGGCAATCTGCGCGACGTGGCCACCATGGTCGGAACCTCCGCGCCGACGCTTTCCCGGCTGCTCAAAAAGTTCGGGTCGCTGAGAGATGATCAGTTAACGCCGGAACGCCTGGCGCCGACCTTGAGCGGCGGTAAGGAATGTGAGTGGGAGTTTTTGACTGTACAGGCGCATGTACGGGCGAAGTTGCTGGCCCTGTATGTGGCCACGATGGGGGCCAGCAGCGCCAACGCGGCCAATGATCGCCGGACAGCCAAGGCGGCTACAGCTATTCGGCAATTTGCCTGGGAACCGGAATGCCCGGAACCTTTGCGCGCCCGTCTGCGTGAGGGATACCAACCTGTACCTTTCCTCAGGTTTCTGCGGGGCAATGTGACCCCTGAAGTGGAAGCCCGTTTGCGCGGGCCGAAACATTTTCAGAATTACGGTCCATCCTGCCGGCGGGATGACACTTGCCGGCTGCCGAATGGGGATCGGTTTGAGCGGCCGGCCGCCTGGTCGCTGAGCGCGGATGATATGAGCGCGAATGAGCCGTTCTATGTGACGCTGCCGGATGGTGATATTCTGAGCCGGCAAGGGCTCTATTTCATTTGGGCGAAACATAAGGTCTGGCAGAGCGCGGATCTGATCGCCCGGGCGCGCGAGAGTTATCGGGCGGAGGATATTCTGCGCGCGTTCTACAAGACGTGCCTCGCGGCTGGCGGTGTGCCGTCCTACGTGCAATTTGAGCAGGGTGTCTGGCATTCGCACAAAGTGACCGGGTTTCACCTGGACAACGGCTGGCTGCTGGAGGAGGAATTTGAGCGGCCGGCCATGGACAAAGGCCACATGGATACCATTGTGCAGGGGCTGGGTCTTTGCGGTGTGAAGGTAAATTACCAGTACAAGCCGCACACCAAGGAAATCGAGACCCACTTTAACTATCTCCAAACCATTCTCGCCATCACGGCGCGCAACTACCAGTGCATCGGCCGGTACGCCGGTGAATTTGAGCATGGGGCCAAGCAGCTTCGTCGCGTGCGCGCCGGTTCGTTCAGCGCCCGCGACCTTCACTTTGCCAGTCAGCATGAACTGGCCGATTGTATCGTGGAGGCGTTCAACCGCATTAACTCGGAGTTGACGCCCGATGGGCGCACGCGCTACGACGCGCATTGGCAGGATTTGCAGCAGGTGCCGTTGCTGCCCTTGACCGAGCAACTTTTTGCCGCATGCCTGCCCGGCGAACCCCGCAAAACCACGTTGCGCGGCGGGTATATAAATGTCCAGTCGAGAGGCAAGGAATATCAATATCGCCACGAGAAATTTGCCGCCCTGGGTGATGGTTATGAGCTGTTCTATAAGATTGACGAGACAGATCCCAACCTGGGCGCGGCCATCTTCAACCGCTCCGCGCAGAGCAACAGCGCGAATTTTCAGCGATGGAAGCCAGGTGATTTCATGTTCACGGCGGCGCGCGAAATTCCCGGCCCCAAATTGGAGGTGACCACCGCGCCGGCCGGCGTGCGCGTGGAAACGATTGAAGAGCGCTATGGCGCCGGAGCCGTGGACTCGGGTGACATGGTGCGGCGGAAGCAGGACAAATATGTAGCCACACAATTCCGCGCCATGCCGCGACCTGGTCAAATCGCCGTGCGGAGCGCCAGTGCGCGCGACGGCCAGGGCAATGTGGTGGAAGTCACTAATGTGGACGCGCAGCACGATGGTTCGTGCACCCGTGATCACCGGTTAAGCGAAAGCGCCGCCAGCAGGGAGATTGTAGGTTCGACTCCTACCGCGTCCGATCCTTCGTCAGCATTGCCGCCCCGGGCGGTGGCCGCTCGGCCGGCAAAACTGCCCTATGAGCTTCGGAAACTTTTCAACGAACAGCAGCCTGAGGCTGCACCCAAATAAACAACAACACAACTATGGACGCCAGCCATTCAACAGAAATCAACGCATTGGTCAACCGGTTCGCCGGTCACCAGAAAGCACTCGGGCTCAGTGATGCCCGGTTCGCCGCCCGCTACGAGCGGTACCTCGGAAGCCACAAGACATGGATCAAGCTTAAGGACGGCACGTGGCCGGGACACGTGAACGAACAACGCATCCTGGCCAAGCTGCAATCGTTCGCCGGCCAGCTCGACGGCGCGCGCAGTTACGACGCGGACGACTTTCTGAGCAACCTGCCGTACGTGCGACACATGAACGCGCAGTTTGAGCGGCTGCTGGCTTCGCCGCTGGATATCCGGGGCTTGATCAGCCTGGCTCCCCAGGGCGTCGGCAAATCGTGGTGGGCCAGCAAGGTGATGGATGACGAGCGCGAATCGAAGTTCTTCTATCTGCGGTTGCTCCATTCGTACCGCGAGCGGGGCTATCAGATCGCCTGCGCGATCCTGGAGAAGTTAAGCGGCCAGCGGCCTAAGAATCCAGCGGACGTGATGCCGACGCTGATCTCGCACGCAAAGGCGCTCGGCGAGTTTGTACTGATCTTGGACGAGGCGCACAACGGCGGCATTGCACTCTTCCGAGTGTTGAAGGATCTGGTGGATGAGACGCCTGTCCGTTTTGTCTACCTTGGATTCCCCACGGAGTTTGACGTGATCACCGGGACGAACAAGAGCGCGATCGGCGAAAGCCGGCAAACGCTCAGGCGCTGCCTGCAACCGATTTGCGACGAATTCCGGGACGGTGTGATGGTGGGGGACGTGGAAGCGTTCCTGGCCGGCCAGGGATTCAAGCGCGATGGCGAACTGCGCAAGGTGGCCCGCGAGGTACAGCCGTATATCGCGGCCCGGTATAACCTGACGACGCTGGCCAGTGCCGTGCGCTCGGCCCGCAAGGAGGCGGAGGACGATGAGACGCCCCTGACGCTGGGCATGATCACCTCGGCCATTCAATCGCTGTGCGCCACATCAGCATCACGGCGGGCAACCCTGCAGGCGTTGTCCGACTCTCAGACGGGAGGTGCCAAGTGAGCGAAATAGTTTTCAAGGTTGGTGACAAGGTCGAATGGATGCACTGTTCCAGCAACGGCAATTCGATGCGATTCTCATCACGCGAGGGCAAGATCGAAATCCTGAATCCCTGCTACGCCCAGGTCAAAATGAGGAACGGTAGAAAGTGTTGGGTGCACATTTCCGATCTCACGCTGCCGGACCAAAAGAATGGCGTGACCAAACTGTTCGAGGTAATGACCGGCGGGGAAGTCGGAGGTGCCAAGTGAGCGCGCAAAAGGAGTTGCTTCTCACCTGTCCGCTTTGCGGGCGGCGCGGTTTCACCGCGCGCGGTCTGCGTGCGCATTGGTGCTCGGCCAAACCATCGACCGGGGACGGCAAGAAGCATTCGGCCCCTTTGACCAGGCATGAATGGCTGGAGGCCGTGAAGGACGCCAAGGCCGAAGCCAGCGCGGAGGTAATGCGATGAGCATCCTGGAAGCCATATCGCCCACGGCGCGTCATTTGCTCAGCTTGCCCATCACCAAAGGCTGTGAGGGTCATCGTATCCATACCGCGATCCACCACAACAAGACCGTCTGCGGAATCCTGCTACAGCCTGCCCAGGTAGATATCGGCCCGGTGAATTGCAAGCGCTGCCTGCGTATCAAGCAGCAACGTGCTCGGTCCATCAAACGCCTTAACGGTCGGTGCGTCTCCCCCAATCAACTCCCTATTGCCCCAATATGAAAAAATCCCGAATCAAAATCACGCTCCCCAATATCACGACCCGCGACGAAGCCGAGTCCGTCATGAACGAACTCGCCCTCGCTGAGACCAACAAACGCACGCTCACGTCTCGGCTGGATGCCGCCGTCTTGAAGCTGCAGGACGAGGCTGCGGTCGGCATCGGCGAGTGCGATACCTCAATTGCGGCCAAGGTGGATGCGCTCCGCGCCTGGGCCGAATCCCACCCGGAGGATTTTCCGAAGGATCGGAAGTCGATTGTGTTCCTTTCGGGAACGCTCGGTTTTCGCACAGGCACGCCGAAACTCGCTTTGCTCTCGCGCGCCTGGAAGTGGGAGATGGTCCTTAATGCCGTGCTAGCCCGCGCCTTTGCCTTTACGCGCACCACGACCGAGTTGGATAAGGAAGCCATCCTCGCCTTTGCCGCCAGCGAGCCGGACAAGGAAGCGCTGGAGACCAAGGTCCTCAAACCCATCGGCGTCAAGGTCGTCCAAGAGGAATCGTTCTACGTGGAACCGAAGCTCACCAACACGGAGGTGCGGCTGTGAGCAACACCGTACAAGGATGGGAGCCGGCCGCCGATCGCCCCTATACTATGGCATTGTCCGCCGCTGAGGTGCATGCGCTGATTAACCACCACATTAATCAGACGAAGCGTCTGACCAAAATCGTGGGCAACAAGCTGCTCAAACTCAGGTCGAGCACAATTCTGCCGAGTCGTCGCCAGGCGAATGCCTATATTGAGGAAGGACAAAAAATTGTTTCAGCCCACATTGCCCGCGCCCAAACACTCCAGGCAATTCTGAAGGCGAGACCGGAGGTGAGGTCATGATCCTTGACGCTGACAGTTTTTTTGTTTGCCGGGTCTGCTTTGATTGCAAGCGATCCCGCAGCCGCCTTCGGTTTCTGACCATGAGCGGTGGCTGGACGACAAATATTAGTAGCGCTCAGGAATTTAAGTCTCGGCAGTCTGCCACAAGCACCTTACGCAAGCGGCCCGGTTCCATTTTTGATGGTCCCACCATCCGGCAGTCCGGTTATCTGTTCAACGAATAAGGCCGCCTATGATCCCATCCAGCGCCATCACCGACCGCGAGCGCGAAATATTCCTACGCAAGCTCGATGCGACGGCCCGCGCAAAAGACGGCCTGATTATCTCCACCTGGGAATGGAATTTCATCGCCCACTTTTTCTACAGTTCGCGGCCGTCACTCTGGTTTACCGAACCGCGCCGCGTGGCCGCCGACAAGATGCGAATGCGGTACGGCGCTGAGCCAGAAATTGGAATGCCCTTTCCGCCCGCGCCAGCCCGGCCGGCGAATTTGCCCGAGGCGGATGCGGATGGGTGTCAGTTTGTCATGCGCGAGGATGGCCGGCAGCAGCCCTGCAACGCGCCGGCAGCAATGGTGCGGCAGAATGGTTTCCGCTATTGCGCCGCGCACGCTGAAGCTGTCCAGCGCGATTTGCAGCGCCGGGGAAAGACCATGATCCTCTCACCGATATGAGCCCCGCGCAAAATTCAAAGTACTGGCGGCGGTGGGCCGATGTGCAGCGTAAAAATGGCTGGCGCTGGCTGAAGGGCCGCCTGGTGGCCACCCCGGTCACGGACGCCAGCCAGTATCATGCGGCCGTCTGGCGGATCGCCACCGACCTGGCCAACCGGGCTTGCCGCGCAGTCGTTGCCGATGACCTGCGCCACGCCTGCCACGTGCTGGCCTTTGGACGCGACATCAGCCATGAGAGCCTGTCCAACAGCCAGTTTGATCGGCTGCTTTTGCTTTGGGGGAATGAGCGCGAATATCCTGGTCTCCTGGTCGATCCAGAAAACATCGCCACCCACGTCGCCTGGGACAATCCCGATCAGTCGCGCAAGGTCTCGTTAATCCGCTCGATCAAGGCGGCGGCGGCGGACGAATACATCTGCCAGATTACCCAGGATATTTGGGGCACGATTTATTGGGAGGACCTGGACGTGTCGGCGCTGTTGGGACTCTTGCGTAAACTCAAAGGCAACGCGCCCACGCGCCCGGGACAGCCGTTTTGATTATGAGTCCCTTTCCACCACAGCAGCTTGACTTCCCCAGCCTCGCCTGGCCCAAGGATCGCACGGTCCTGACGGTGAGCGAGGTTGCAGCCAAATGGGAGGTGTCCGACCGCCACGTGGTGGACCTGATCGACGAAGGGAAGCTCGCTGCGTTTGACATAGCCGGCCGGCAGGACTATGTTCGCGTCCCGATGGACGCCATCCTTCATATCGCACGCCGCCTGGGTGTCAAACCCGAAACCCTTTTGTCCGAAATCCGGGCGGCTCGGCCCCGGATTGGCAGCGGCCGCGCCTTCTATCGCGTCCCGGTCGTGGAAGGGTTCACCGCCTTCATGCGCGAGAATCACTCGCTGGCGGTCGGTGGAAAATAACCCTTTCCAGATTTCCCCATGTCAATGACCGCATCTCTCCGTGCAACTGCTGAAACAAAACAGCATAAGTCATTGATATTCCGCTTCTTTCCCGCTCTTTCCGCCTGATTTCACCTGTTGCTGGTGTTGTGCAGGCGGAAATCATCCACCGAGCCGTCGCGGCTGCGTTCCACGCAGTCTCGATCCGACGGTCCGGGAATGCTTTCCCGTGCTAATG
>NZ_JARLJK010000084.1:0-10150 GCF_031291215.1 Silvimonas sp. | reverse complement strand
GTTGGCCACGAGCAGGGAGAGCGCGGGGGGCGGGGGAGGGGGCGGATCCGGCCCAAACACACTCTCATGCATCATGATGGTCTCGTCCGCCAGCGCGTGCATGATGCCCGTCAGGTCAATGTCATTGTCGTCCCAGCCCAAAGGATTCTCAAGCTCAAACGTCACGCGGTCCAGGCCGTAGAACGCCAGCGCAATCACTGCACACAAACAAACAACAATAGTCCGTGCGAAAATGTCACATGAATGGCACAAGTACAAAGGCACTCACCCATGGTGCAGGGGATGGAGAAGTATTTCAAAGATGCGACGAAGGCGAAGGGGAAGGTGAACACGTAGATGAAGATGAGGGTGGAGAGGAGGTGGCGATACACAAAGGGTGTGGGCGTGGTCACAATGCGGTTCAGGTGCTCCCAGTTCTGAAAGGACAACAACACAAACGCCGGGTGCAAACAAGCACACACAAATACACAACCTCGACGCGCATCGCATACACGCACGCACTCACACACAATCGCGCATGCATGCACACGCAAACACGTGCGCATGCGCGATCGAGAACACGTCTCTTACCTTGAGAACGGTCTCCAGGACGATGGACTGGCATCGCGACACGGTCTTTTCAGGAATGTGCCCCTTGCGCTGCAGGGCATCCAGCTGGCGCAGCACCGCACTGGCCACGATGCCAGGCCGCACAGGCGGAGGGTACCTGTGGTACAGGCTCGTGTCGTACCTGCACACGTACACACTCAGTCGATCGACTCAGCGAGGGCATGATAAAAAAAAGCGGCGGGGGCTCCGTACGCCTTGCGGGACTGCGCGACCATCTTGGCAAGGAACTGCAGGCGATGGTCCTTCTCCACGGGGGGCGGCGGCGCCTCACGCGAGTCCCGCACCTCCTCGATGATCGTCGCAAAGAGGATCTGTGCAGAAACGCACAGGCGAACCAACACAACCAAATTTACTACATGAAGCACAATAGACCGCCTCTCGACCACACGACACGCGGGGCACACTCGACAGAGTGCGTACGATGCAGAGCTTCACCGCCTCTTTGAACGCGGGTTTTGCGGCTTTGGACTCCTCGTCCAGGCCCTCCAGCGTGGTGGTGCTGTGCAGCACAACTGCAAATGATCGGATGCCCGCGCACACCTCAGAGATGGCGGAGCGCGCGTCGTTGTAGCGCTGATGCGACACGCTGTTTCGAAACACGACGACCAGGGCCAGGATGGCGCCTGCGGCGTGTGTGCGGGCGGAGCAGTAAGGCATCAATAATGCGCACATACGGCGAAACGACGCGCGCGCAGGCGTGCGGGGGGCCGGCATCCCGCCGAACCGTGGCGGCAAACAAACGCAACGAACCACGAAAACACTCGTTTGGTGCGCAATCCGCGGCCCGCCCCTCCGTCCCGCTTACCCAGCGCCGCGCTGGCTAAATCATACACGTCCACAAGGTTGGCCTCCCCTTCCTTGGCCACGTCGTGCCAGACGGCCACGCCCGCGGCCACGGCGCCGGACACCAGCACTTGCAACCAAATCGACTCGAACACGGAGCCGTCGAAGCGGGCCAGCACGCGGACGAAGTACCACACGGAGCGCTCGGGGTCGTCATCAGGAGCGGGTGCAGGAGGCGCGAGGGCAATGCTGGAGCGGCGGGCGGCGCGAGCCATGCGGCACGCTCGCGTCAGAGGGCGAGAACAGTGCCCTGCCCCCACAATGTTTTGGGGTGTCTGGACGTACAATCTCCACCAGCAAGACAATCTCAATAAAGAATGAGCGGTCTGCAGCCCAAGCAAAACACAAGTGTGGGAGGGGCCTGCACAGAGTTCAAAGAAAAGTACGTAAGGGCGGGACTAGCACGCATTACAACGGGGCAATTTTGGGCTCGGCGAGGTGGCGGCCAGGGGAGGCACCGGCGAGGCCCGGGAGACGCTTCGGCAAGCCTCGTGACATGGGCCGTGCGGTGTCACGGTCAATATCCGGCGTGGCAGGCGTGACAGGCAGGACAAGCGTGTCGCTGCCTTCTAATGCCTTCACCTCTGAATCGGCGGGCACAAGGGGCTCTGCGTCAAACTCCAGGGGCTGCACACGCGCAAACGCCTTCCTGTCCTCACTGCCACTCCTCGCCACGACAGTATTGGCCCGCGGGGTCATGACGCGCGGCTGTGCGGCGGGAGTGATGGGCAGGGTCACTTTGGGTGCGCTGGGGGACACCATCCCCTCAGTCGGCGTCTGTGAGGCGCCACTCGCTGCCAGCTTGCGGGACGCCACTGCGCGCGAGCAGGCATAGCAACAAAAACCAACAGGGGGGCACAAAGCAGTACATGAGAGGCACAAAACAAGCACATGGCAGCGGTTACGCACGTGCAGCCTTCTTCTGCGCGATGGCCTTGCGCATGCCACTCTTCTCCAAGTTGGCCACGAGCAGGGAGAGCGCAGGGGGCGGTGGAGGGGGCGGATCCGGCCCAAACACACTCTCGTGCATCTTCATCGTCTCGTCCGCCAGCGCGTGCATGATGGCCGTTAGGTCAATGTCATTGTCGTCCCAGCCCAAAGGATTCTCCAGCTCAAACGTCACGCGGTCCAGACCGTAGTACGCCAGCGCGATGGCTGCGCGGTGGACACCCACAAAACACGCCCAAATCGCAGCAAGGGTCAACAGAGCTGCAAGGCTTCAAACAAACGCCCCTAAAAGCGCAACTCACCCATGGTGCAGGGAATGACAAAGTACTGCAGATTGGCGACGAAGGCGAAGGGGAAGGTGAAGACGTAGATGAAGATGAGCGTGTACAGGAGGTGGCGATACACAAACGGCGTGGGCGTGGTCACAATGCGGTTCAGGTGCTCCCAGTTCTGGCACAATCACACACATACGCATACAATACAAGCAAGTTCACACAAACGACGACTGAGCCCGGGGCGCCCGTCACACACCTTGAGGACGGTCTCCAGAATCACGCTCTGGCAGCGCGACACGGTCTTTTCAGGAATGTGCCCCTTGCGCTGCAGGGCATCCAGTTGGCGCAGCACCGCACTGGCCACGATGCCAGGCCGCACCGCGGGAGGGTACCTCTGGTACAGGCTCGTGTCGTACCTGCGCACCGTGCACACAACACAATAAGGCCACACATAAACGCGCACGAAACGACTGCCACGTACGCTTTGCGGGACTGGGCGACCATCTTGGCAAGGAACTGCAGGCGATGGTCCTTCTCCACGGGGGGCGGCGGCGCCTCACGCGAGTCCCGCACCTCCTCGATGATCGTCGCGAAGAGGATCTGGACAATAAGGGGTCGCGGGTGAGGTGGAGACGCGCACGGGCACAACCACAACACGGGTACCATAAACAACATGGAGTGTGCCTCGGGCAAAATGGGAGCACCCGCAGGACACACAACGTACGATGCAGAGCTTCACCGCCTCTTTGAACGCGGGTTTTGCGGCCTTGGACTCCTCGTCCAGCCCCTCCAGCGTGGTGGTGCTGTGCAGCACAACTGCAAATGATCGGATGCCCGCGCACACCTCAGAGATGGCGGAGCGCGCGTCGTTGTAGCGCTGATGCGACACGGTGTTGCGAAACACGACGACCAGTGCCAGGATGGCGCCTGTGGAAGGGGCGGCACGACGCGAAACCATATGGAACACTAGCCTCGCTCAAAAATGGAAAAAGGACCGGGGAGCGCGGGGCAGCGCGAGCCGCCCAACGGACCACGCTTTGAGCCCAACGCATCCCACACCCCACACTGCCCCCTCTCCTCACCCAGCGCCGCTGTGGTGAGGTCGTATGCCTCGTAAATGTTGACGTCCTGCTTCGTGGCCACGTCGTGCCAGATGGCCACGCCCGCTGCCACGACGCCGGACACCAGAATTTGCAAGTAGATCGACTCCAGAACGGAGCCATTGAAGTGAGCCAGAACCTGGGCAAAGTACCACACGGAGCGCTCGGGGTCGTCATCTGGAGCGGGCGCGGGCAACGTCGCGCTGGAGCGGCGTAGAGTGGCCATGGAGTGGCGGCCCTTTCCCCCCACAACGTTTTTGGGGTGTTCAGACAATCTCACCTCTGCTTGTTCTCCTAGACCAACACAGGCGTGCGGTGCTAAGAGTGCAAAATTGTTGAAACCGGGAGAACAGCGGCCAGTGTAGGCGGACACAGGGAGCGGGTCACGAAACGTGCGGCATCAGCACCCACACACACACACCCAAGTTTCTTTCCACTGCCCCATTCCGGTAAGCTCAGTGCGGGACTTGACGACATATTGCGCCAGTTCGGGCCGTACACTGAACGTGGGCGTGCGGGCGCCGTGCCTCAGTGTGCATGCTGCCGTGCCAAGTGTGTGACTGTGTTGGAGTCTGTGGCGTGTCTCCCTTGGTTGCGCCCGTGAACCGATGAGACAACGTCAATTCTTGCCGAGCAAACACCCGTAAACCCGGCACAAGAGAAAACCACAAAGCACAAGACAAAGCCCCGAGCTTGTAACCGCCAGTGCCTGGTTCTCTCACCACGAAGATCCGCTCGGTGGGGCACCGCCACCACACTCCCCTCCAGAGAACAGGCTACCCTCGACGCTTGGACCTTGGCGTCCGCCGCTTCGTCCCCGTCAGCGAACGCAAAACCGCCTGCAACACGTCCTTGGTGTGCTGGTTGCGTAGCTTGCTCACGTAGCTCCTGACGAGTCGAGGTTCTGCCTCAAAGATGGTAGTGAGAGGTTCCCACGTCATGCTCTTGTCCGCTTCCCACAGAATGCGCAACTGCCACTCCCCAGAAGTCAGTTCGCGGTTGCCCTTGATGTCCGAGATGGCGAAACCGCGTCCGCTGTCCGCAGCGAGTTGCTGTAGCGTTGGAGTGACTGGCGTCGTCGAGTCACTCTCCGGCACACTCTTGAGGAAGTCCGCGTGCAACGTCTGCCTGCGCCCGCTGGTGACGTCCTGCACCACAAACACACGCGAGTTTACTTGCTCTATCACCTGAGCCGGTCCTTCCCACGATGCTTGTGTCTTGTCCTTGATGGTGACGCCCGGCGTGGCCGTAAGAACGAGATCGCCCACCGCAAAGTTCACAGAAGCCCCAGGCCGCTTGTCCGCGCGTGGCGCCACCGCCGCGACGTCGTGCACCATCTTCTGGAACTGTTCGTTGATGCTGGCGATGCGTGTCTTGATGTCGTCGCTGACAACTGCCGCGTCGACCAGCTCGGAGGTGTGCGTGTTCAGCACCACCTGCAAAGGGTTCAGAGGTGTGTGACCCATGAATGCCTGCAACGGAGTGTAGCCACCCAACCGCGCAGACGGGGTGTTGTTCATCGCTGCCTGTATCACAGGAAGCGCGTCAGGCCACTGATGCGGCGCCATGCCGTGTTGCAGGAGAAAGGCTGACAGCAGCTGCTTCAACTCCTTGTTCGCCCGCTCCACTAAACCGTTCGACCATGGGGCATACGGCGCCGTGAAGTGATGCCGTGCCTTGAGCTTGTCCGCCAACGTCGCCATAATCTGGCTAGTGAAATGCGGACCACGATCAGAAGTCCACTGTGTGCAAACGCCGTACCTTGCAAACCACGCCAACAGCGCGCCCGCTACTGTGGCTGAGTCCGCTGACTTTGCTGGCACCAGTTCGACGAACCTGCTGAAATCATCCACGATCACCAACACATGGGCCACCTGGCCCGGCGTGTCCGCGGTAACCTCACGAATGTAGCAGAAGTCAAAGTGAAGACGCTCATTGGGCCTCGTGGCCCTGGTGACGACGAGCTTCTCCCGAGGCACAGTCGCACCGCCGCGCGTCTTGAGGCAAATCACACAGTCGCGACAGGCTTGGTGAACTTGTGAGACCAGCCCTGGCCAAAAGAACACCTCACGCAGCCATGCCGTCGTCGTGTCGGACCCTCGGTGTCCCGCAACGCCCTGATGAGCCACTGCCACCAGTTGCGCGCGAATGTTACCGATGTCCGGGACAAAAACAAGTCCTGCCTCGTTCACCCACAAACCACGCGGATCCTCGCGCAGCTTGTACACTTCCCGGTCTGCCGCGGTGATGCCGTCGCGCTGAACCGCACGCAACAACGCTTCAGAAGGAGGGCCATCCGGATCCCCTGCTGGCAGCGGCAGCCCTGCCGCTGCTTTCAAACGCGTCGCGCACCGCAAAGTCAACGCCTCGTCGACACCAGCTGTGCTGTCCGAGTCCGTCGCCGCTGCTCCCGCAGCGGGGTTTCCCCACCGTGATAACATATCTGGGAAGATGTTCCTCTCTCCGTCGATGTGGTGGATGCTGTACTTGAACGCACCCATGATGATCTTCCACCGCTCAATGCGATCGGCCGCCTGCTTGCGTCCGTCCGCCAACGCCACGTCGCTGTTGAAGATGTAACGCAGGTTGAGATGATCGGTGTAGATGCGGAACCCGTCACGCCGCTGAAGCAAGTGCCTGCATCTCACGCAAGTCTCCTTGATGGCGTAACCTTCCTGCTCCACAGTGGGCCACCGGCGCTGTGTGGCGTCAAACGAGCCACTGACAAACGCCAACGGTGAATGGTGTTGCTGATCGAGCGGTAGTGCCAGCTGCTCCGGCGGCACTTGCGTAATCACGCCCGCCCAATGCAGATCGGAGGCGTCTGTGAACACACACAAAGCTTGAGTGTCATCAGGGTACGCACGCTCAGTCTCTCTCGCCAACACGCGGTTCAACTCGTTGAAGGCGCGACTGTGCGTCTCGTTCCATCCCACCGCTGCCAGAGATACCGACTGGTATCCCCGCTGTTTCGGATTGGGTGCCGCCCTGCCCACCGCCTTCAGTAACTCCTGCAGCGGCGCCACCAATCTCGCATAGTCGTGAATGGCGTCCCGCAGCCAGTTGGTGCATGCGATGTACTTGCGCAGTTGGGCGCCGTCAGTAGGCTCGCCCATCTTCACCAATGACTCCACGTATGCGGTGTCGCTGTGCACTCCTTTCGCCGAGTAGATCTTGCCGCAGAACTTGATCTTTGGCTCGAACAACACCGTCTTGCGCGCCGCGATCTTGAGACGCGCCTTGGTCAACGCCGTCAACACCTTGCGCCAGTTGTCAACAAACTCACGCTCCGTCTTGCCAAACACCAAAATGTCGTCCAGGAACACGAAGCACGCTGTGTTGACAAGGTCCCCAAGTACTCCAACCATGATGGCTTGAAAAGGGCCCGTCGCATTACGGAATCCCTGGATCAGTCGCCTGGATGTCCACACACCCGCGTCAGTCTGAATGCTGAAGTACTTCTGGCTGTCCTCGTGCAGAGGCATCTGCCAGTACCCGCCAAGTAAGTCCAGCTTGCCAAAATAGCGTTGGCCTGCCAGCAAGGGGGCAAAGGAATCAGGATGAGGCAGCGGGAACGCTCCCTCGTACGCATACTGGTTAACCTCACGCATATCCACCGCGAGGCGAAACTGGTTGAGAATGTCGTCCGACAGGCTCGCGTGCGGTTTGCGGACAGGATGCACCGGTGACGCGCAGATAGCGTCCCGATCGAAGTAAATGTAGCCGAAGTCCACCAACATCTTGATGTACAACCGCAAGAACTCGCTCGCCTCCGGGCTGTACTTGCGTGGCTTGTGGCGGATGGTCCCCAGGCCCGGCTTCATCTGCACCCTGATGGGCTCCACGTCCGCTGGCGGGTCGTTTCCCAACACCACCCGAAATGAGTCGATGAAATCCACCTCCACTATCGCAGTGAGCTCCGCCACCGCTTCCTTGGAGAGAAGGTTGAAACCATCCGCGGCTAACACCGCCTTGTGCAGCTCAGCTCGAATCTCCGACAGGTCAGTCACGCCGATGCTGGGAGGCAGCTGTAACTCCTCCTCTTCGCCCTGCAGCTGCATTGCGATGGCGGCGCGCTTGAGGCTGGCGACGTGTGCAGGCTTGAGACGCGGTGTGTCACACTCCTTCGTCTCCTCCGACTCCGCCAACGCCTCCTTCACGTCAGAGAGGGTGATGTCGTCCGGGGGCAGCGTCGCACACGCCTTCCTAAACACGTCCACCAAGTCCACCTTCGCGTGATCCTCGATGAATCGACGCCCGAGAAGTATCTCACCATCTGCGAGCTTAGGCACAATCAGAAGGCGCATATCCCGCACATGCGAGACACCGCCACCAGTAAAGTGCAACACCGCGTCGCCAACAATCTGTTGCGTTGCGGTGATGATCCCATCCGGCCCACCTTTGGCCGTGATGATGATGAGGGGGTGAGGGAGGTCCTCTGCCCGAAAGCCCGCCTCTCTGAGCTGCTCCGCGATGCGTTCCGGCACAAACGTCTCTGATGCACCCGTATCGACAGTGAACGGGACACACAGTGACGTGCCGCCGAAGCTGATGCGTCCGTCCCGATGCATGGTAGCTGTCGCCGCCTTGACGCGGCTCGTGGACTTCTTGTCGCGGGTGTACTGCTCTTTCCAGTACAGCTTGCGCTCCTCGGAGGCAGTGGGGCAATCACGCACCTTGTGGTCCTTCTTGCACTCGTGGCACTTCAGCGCCTTGACGGTACCGCTGTCGCCGGCAGATTCCTTGCCTGCGGGTGCCTTGGACGATGACAAAGGCGATGAGGAGGGTTTGGAGGTGACCGTCGACTTCACTGGAGCCGGTGCCGCCTCACCAACACTCCCCTCCGTGGGCTTACCAGAAGGCTTGCCCCCTTCACTTCCCTTGTTCTTGTACACGCCCTTGACCTTGCCTGACTCCGCCCCAGATGAGTGGTAGTCCCGACAGCGCTTGAGAAAGTTGTAGCCACTGGCATAGGTGTCCAGTAGGTTGAAAAAATCGTCCAGCGTCTTGATGCTCTCCTTGGCAACATCCCGACGCACGATGTCACGGAATTCCGGCGGGTGCAGCCTGTCGATGAGGCACCTGATGGCCGTCTTCGCAGGGGTGCCACCCTCCGCCAACATGTCCGCGTAGCCGTACTCCGCGACCAGATTCCCCCAGCCCAGAAGAAACGCGTTGTGGGAATCGTCGAATGAGGCCAGATTGGAGTCCCAGTAGATCTTCTCCCTGATCCGCGCCTCCAGATTCACCAGATCAGATCCGTTTGGAGGCCTGCGCTTCGCAATATCCTCCAGGGTGGCGCGAGCACGTACCTCCCACAGGGTAGCGTCGATGCCGTTGATCTCGTCTCCCTCTGGCAGGTCGTCGAGCGCGGGCTCATCCCGCGCGTACTTCCTCATGAGCTCGCCCATACCGCGCCTCTGCTCACGGGTCAGCGTCATAAGCAGAGACACCGGCTGCAGGCCCCTCGCCAACATCATCGCGCAGTACTCGGCGTACTCCTCCAGGAACGAACGCGCGTCGACCTCCTTGGTGCTCCGCAGTTTGGGCCAAGGGATATCTTGCACAGGATAAGTACGAGGCTGGCCGGCGCCGACGCCCTTGACGCTGCGAGTGGCTGAAGCTGGATCGGCCGCGGATTGGACAAGTTGAAGTTGCTCCGCCCGCGCACGCTCTTGCATCATGCTGGCCATCTGGGCTTGCATAGATGCCATTGCCTCCATCATGAGCCTCATGGCGCTGACGGACTCGGCGATCACACTCGCAGTGGGGTCCACACCTGCGCCGCCAACTGCAACAGATCCAGAACGGGGGAGACGGGAGGGGGTAGGGGCCGACGCCGGCGCTGAACCGCGCGCAGATGATTCGCCTCTGGCATCACCACCTGTCTTGCGCTGCGATTTTTCACCCGACGGGCCCCCGTCAGGCGGAACCGCGCCCGCGTCGACGTGCGGCGCGTCATCAGGCGACGCCAAAATGGACGCATTCGACGCGTCGTCGCCCTCCTCGACCACCGTCTCCTTCTCGCGGTCCGAAGACACGCTAAGTCTGGTTTTGCCCTCCTCACCCACCTGTGGGGGAGGAGGGGCTGCGACACCCGAACCCTCAGGAGCCGCACTCGTGACATTAGCCACGTTATCACCCTCGGGTGAACTCCTCGCCGCGCCCTGCGGCGGTACTTTACCCTTGGATCTAGTCATCATTGTCTCAGACACGATGTTACTAGTAGCGCTACTGTGGCGTGTCTCCCTTGGTTGCGCCCGCGAACCGATGAGACAACGTCAATTGTTGCCGAGCAAACACCCGTAAACCCGGCACAAGAGAAAACCACAAAGCACAAGACAAAGCCCCGAGCTTGTAACCGCCAGTGCCTGG
>NZ_JARLJK010000083.1:0-37740 GCF_031291215.1 Silvimonas sp. | reverse complement strand
GATGGGCCTGCCGTTCGCCGGGGCGCTCGCCGGGGCGACCAGCTCGCTGGCGAATTTCCTGACTGGCCGTGACGATTACGATGTGGAAGCATCCTTTCGGTCGTTCATGGCGTCGATGCTGGGCAGCAAGGACTTCGGTCGTGCGATGTCCAAGGGCTTGCCGAACATGGCCGGCATCGACCTGTCCGACTTGGGCGAGGGCGATTTGCTACCATTCTCGCGGCTGCTCTCTGATCGGCGCAAGTTGGAGGAGAGCATCCCCGACTGGGCGAGTGGCATGATGGGGGGCACGTTTGGCGCGGCGATCGATATGCTGGAAGGGTCGCGGGACATAGCCTATGGCCTGCCCATGCAGGGCTTCGCTAAGATGCTGCCGCATGGGATGCGGGACCTGTTCGGTGCGTACCGGCTGTCGCAGTTTGGGTATGAGGACAGCCATGGTCGGCGTCTCCCGCTGACTGCCGGCGCGTCAGATATTCTGATGCGGGCGGTGGGCCTGGACCCGACCGATTTCTCGGACTACGAGACGAAGAAGCGGATCGGTGACGCCATGAAAGAGGCTCAGGCGGAGCGTGGTGGCTTCCTCAAGCAGCGAGCAGAACTTGCTGCAAACAACCAGGATATGTCGGGGTTTCAATCGGCGCTGTCCGGGATGCAGCAGTACGTTGCAGACGACCCGCAACGATACCGCATGATGTCCACGCTCCCGGAGATGCTGGCGCGGGATCAGATGAACTCATATTATGCGGCGGCCACTGACCGGCCTCTAGGCTTCGGAATGATGCGCCAGAAGATCGGTGGCGTGGTGACTTCCTTCTGATCCTCTAGTAGTGTGTGGTTGCTCAGCGACAGGCGGTTGCTCCGTTCTGCATCTGGGCCTTGAAAAACAGGAGCAATCGTATGTCAGCCTCGTTCAACAAATTCAACCAGTTCGTGCAAGACCTCGCGGATGGGGTCCACAATTTCGGCACCAACACGATCAATGTGGGCCTGTCCAACACCGCGCCGGTGGCGACGAATACGGTGTGGGCGAACATCACCGAGATTTCGGCGGGCAATGGTTACACCGCAGGCGGCAACGCAGCGGCCGTCACCAGCGCCGCCCAGACAGCCGGGGTCTTCAAGCTGATCCTGGCCAACCCGGCGACCTGGACGGCTTCCGGCACCGGCATGGGGCCGTTCCGCTACGCGGTCATCTACAACAACACAGCCACCAGCAAGAACCTGATCGGCTGGTACGATTACGGCTCCTCGATCACGCTCAACTCGGGCGAGCAGTTCCAGGTGTCGTTCGATGCGACCAACGGTGTTCTGACCATCACCTGAGGTCGCCGCTGGCGCTGAACGGTCTTTCTGCTGGAGGTTATGGTGGCCACACATCTGCTCGATCTTGTTCGCGTGAACACAGCCACCACAGGCACCGGCACGATGACCTTGGGGACGGCTGTCGCTGGTCACCTGACACCCGCCCTGGCAGGCGCGGTGGATGGGGACACGCTGCGCTACGTCATCATCGACGGTGCGAACACCGAGCTGGGCACCGGGACATATTCCGCGTCGGCCAACACGCTGACGCGGGGCATGTACCTCAGCACGACCAATGCCGTGCTGAACCTCTCTGGATCGGCGCAGGTGCTGCTAACGCTCGCTGCTGAAGACTTGGCTTCGACACAGCTCTCCGATTTCCAGGTCGGCGAACTCCAGGACGGTATGGCCGCTGTCTGGAGCACGGCGCTTGGTAAGTGGGTTCCGGGGGCTATTGGAGCGAAATATCTCGGCACGCGCCCACAGATCGTTCAACAGATTTCGACCTCCGGCTATCCGTCAACCAGCTGGACGCTTACGTTCCCTGCGCCGCCTACGGCGGGGAATACGCTCCTCATCGTGTACACGCCGCTCAATGATGCGATCAACATGCCGTCTGGCTTCACGACTGTTGGCTCGATCTCGGCTTATGCTGGTAGCGTCGGGGCGGTGGTCGTCTCGAAAGTATCTGTCGGATCGGCGGATCAGACGCTCACCGCAACGATTGGGTCAGGTGCTGGGAACGGCATGACGATTGCCGCGTTCGAGGTCTCGGGCGTCGGGTCGATTAACGTGATGTCGGGGACTTATTCAGTCGCCTCTCAGGCCGTTGCGACCCACTCCGGGGGCCAGTATTCCGAAACGTCGACCTGGGCTATCAGTTCGACAGCCGCACCGACCCAGAACATCGGCAACAGTCTGTTCCTGTCCATCGGGTGTACGATCGGCCCCGTGCTCACGACTCCGTTCAACTGGTCCACGCTGCTCAATTCCTACCCCGCTGGGGGCCGTCCGCTCTGGGTGCTCAGCTCGCCGACATGGGTGCAGCCACAGGGCGCAATGTCCTTGCTAGCTTCCTATTGGACGTTGCTGAACTTGCAGATCGTCGGTGTGCCGCTGAAACTTGCGACGGACCTTGCGGATGTTGCGATCTCGTCGCCGACGAACGGCCAGTCATTGGTCTGGAACTCGTCCGCAGGTGCTTGGGAGAATACGACCCTGAGCGCGAGTACAGGATCGACCTACAGCGGCGCGGACACGCTGGTCGGCACAGCTTCCGATGTTGCGGTCAACGGATATACAGGCGGTGGCGCTGTTCGAACTGAGGTTGTGCTTGCTAAGGTCGCGCTGACCGGAAACTATCCAGACCTAGCGAATATCCCGGCGCGGACACTAGCTAATCTGACAGATGTGAACGTCGCCGAGGGGTCGGGGATCGACGGCTACTATCTCAAGTGGAGCAACTCGACCGGCAAGTGGATCGCAGCGACCGTAGGGAGCGCCTACGCGCTGTCCGGCGCGTCTGATGTCGCCCTCAGCTCACCGACCAATGGGCAGGTTCTGACATACAACTCGTCCACCAGCAAGTGGGTTAATGCGACTCCTAGCGCGGCCCCCGTTCCGAGCACATCGCAGTTCCAATCGACCTCGACCGCTGCGGAGAAAAACGGAGCCAATGCCGGCAGCATCGCGATCACGCAAGGCGCGAGCGGCGTTGTCGTGACGATGCCCGGCACATCTAGCATGATGTTAGATCGGGTCGATCTATCGTCGTACCCCGCCACACCAGTTACGTTCATCGTCGGTGTTCAGTTCCCGACGACCAATTATAGCGAGTCTCTTGCACTATATATCCGAGATGCGTCTGGCAAGTCCGTGTGGTGGAATATAAGTAATCTGACCTTGCTTATGATGCACATATCGTACACGTCATCCTCCACGAGCTGGGTCTCCACCCCCTACAGCAGGGGCACGGCGTGGCCTCCGAAGTACCTTGGGATCAAGGATGACGGCACGAACTTCGTATTCCTCATGGGGGACGCCCCTGACGCCATGTCCATTGTCTACACTGAGAGCCGATCTGCGTACATCGGCACCCCGGTCGCGGTTGGGGTTCTCATGCAAGGCTCTGGTCAATCCGGCTCAACGACCGCGTATGTCATCAATTACCTGTCGCCGTAAGGAGAGGTAGATGCTTCTCCAATCTCCCCTCGGCAGGTTTACCCTCGCGTATCCTGAGGACTTGAACGGCCCGGTCAAGTACATCCTTGGGGCTGCTACAGGCACGTTCAACGTCACTGGCCAGCCGGCCACAATAAATGGCTACCTGCTCAACGTGACGCCGGGTAGCTTCGCACTGACGGGTGTTGCCGCCAACCTCACGTATGTTCAATATCTCCGGCTTCAGGCCGGCACCGGCGCGTTCAACGTAGCCAGCTATAACGCCGTTCTGAACGGCTCTCTACTGAGTGCCGCCTCAGGCGCGTTCACGGTAAGTGGCAATAACGCCAATCTCGTCACCACGCAATTCTGGACGCTTCAGGCCGGTACAGGAGCATTCAACCTCGTCGGTTCCGCAGCGACGCTATATGGTGGATACCTGCTCAGTGTCTCGACCGGCGTCTTCTCGGTAAGTAGCAGCCCTGCGGGGCTGACCAACATCCTCTCAGCTGCAACAGGGAACTTCAGCCTTACAGGCAATTCCGCGACGTTCTTCGCCGGCATCATGGAGTACGAGCTTACGGCGACGTATCTCGTCACCGGCTATGCGTCCCGAGGAGAACAGCTTAAGTATGTTCTGTGGGCCACTCCGGGTGTCTTCACACTGACTGGTGAGCCGGCAACCGTTGCGCAGACGTTCTCCTTGAGCCTTGGCACAGGGATGTTCGAGGTGGTACCCTTGCCAGTGCCATCCTATGTGCGCCCACTGGTAGCTGGTCGCGGTGCTTTCGCGGTGTCAGGTAACACCATCCAGGTCAGGCAGTCGTATGTCTTCTCGCCGACGACCGGCGCGTTCGTGGTCACGGGTAGCGCATCCTCGGGGAGCGTCTATTCCAACTTCTCGCATCCTGGATCGGCCGGGAATTTCGAGGTCTCGGGTAACACCGCCCAGCTCGCGCGGTCGCGCATCTTGGTGACCGGAACCGGCGCGTTCGCGGTTGCCGGGGTGGGCGCGGCGCTGCGCGAGGACCACAAACTGGTCGGGGCGACCGGCGTGTTCACCGAAACCGGATATGTGGCCGGATCGAACCACGATCATATCCTCTCGGCTGCGCCTGGGACCTTCGTGGTGGCGTCCGGGCGGCCCTCGACGATCCAGGTCAACAAATACCTGTTCGCGGCTCCAGGCGCATTTGTGGTCACAGGATATGCGGCCAGCGGGGGCAAGTCCGCGACGCTGGCAGCCGCGACGGGGGCATTCTACATCGCGCCGGTCAACGTGATGCTGCGCCGAGGTGTCCTTTCGAGGGTGCTGTCCGCAGAGACCGGCATCTTCAGGATCGCGGCCGAGGGGGTGAAGGATTCCGGCATCCCCGGCGAGGTGACAGTTACCATCACATCTGCGGGAGGCGTGCAGATATCCGTGGGCAGTGCTGGGTCGGCCGAGGGTGAGTGGGCCATGAAGGGTCTCGTGACTATGGTTGTGGCGGCGGCGGGCACGCCCAATTTTACCGTGGAGCAGTAAAATGGATGTCGTTATTCGCAAGAATGAGGTGGTCTTCACGGGCGCATTTGTCGCCCAGAATGGGTCCACGACGCAGCCGACCAGCGCGGAGGTCGTCTGCACGTATCTGAACCGTTCGGGCGGCACATCCACGGATGTCGTGGCGCTGACATACAGCAGCGTGACCAACACATGGTCGGGCACCTGGGATAGTAGCAACGCAGCCCCGGGGGTTGTGGACTATACGATCTACGGCTATGGTTCGTTGATAGCCGCGTTGGATGGACGTTTCCAGATCAAGGCCAACGCGTCGAATTTGACAATCGCGTGAGGGGTCGCGCATGAACCTGGACAAGTGCTTCAGCTGGTGTGACCAGCACTTTATCGAGGACTGGAAGTTCAAGATCAGACGGCTGTGGACGATACGCATCGCGCTCTTTTGGGGTGCGGTTGCGGGGGCATACAGCGCATGGCCTGCGTTCCAGTCGCTTCTCCCTGCGCCGGCTTTCGCAGGGGTGTCAATTGTCATGTCCATGGCGATTGTCGGGGCCAGGGTGACCAAGCAACCAGGAGTTGACGAGTGACGGATGAACAACCTCGTCAAACCATCAAGAGCAAACTCGCCAAGGGAAGCGCGGTCGCTGTCCTGGCGACGGCTCTTGTGGGCGGCTTTGAGGGGCTGCGCCAGACTGCTTATCCTGATCCGGCCAGTCGTGGGCCGCCGTGGACGGTCTGCTATGGGCACACTGGCCCGGAAGTGCGTCGCGGCGTCCACGAGAGCCTTACCGAATGCAAAGAGCTGCTACGGAAAGACCTCACGAAAGAAGCCGAGTTTCTGGACCGCTGCATCCTTGTTCCGACCACCGTAGGCCAGGATGTCGCGCTGCTGTCGCTCGCCTACAATATCGGCGGCGGCGGTGTGTGTCGCTCTTCGGTCGCGCGAGACATGAACGCCGGGCGCTACACCCAAGCGTGCAATGACTTCCTGAAATTCGACCGGGCGATGGGGATTGTCTTCCCCGGTCTGGTTCGGCGACGCCATGCTGAGCGGCGCATGTGCCTTGGAGAGAACCGATGATCGCGCTGCTGATCGGCCATTACAGCTGGATCGTTCCGGTACTGTGCATCGCGGCCGGCGTCGCGGCGCTGATCTATGTGCCGTCTCCACTGAAGCATTACGTCATCGCGGCGCTCGCGGTGGCGGCGGTCACCTCGCAGATTTACGCCGCTGGTTACCAGTCGGCCGAGACCAGCTGGAAGGGCCGGTATGACGCCATGGTGGCCCAGAATACCGCGACCCTGGCGCAGATCAATGCAGCGAACCTGAAGGCCGAGGCAGACGCCGTGACCGAGGCGTCGGCGCAGGCCAAGGCCGATGCGGCGAACTTGCGGGCCGCGCTGGACAAACAGGCGCAGGAGAAGGCCCAGGATGATCTGGCCTATCAGCAGGCTCTCGATGAGATTGCCGGCGCGCAGGGCGATGCGGACCTAGGTGCGCCGGAACTGATCCTCCAGGCGATTGGGAGCGCCCCGAAATGAAATTCATTCTGCTCACGCTCATCGCCTTGGGGATGCTATCTGGCTGCGCTACAGCGCCGCCGCAGGTGGTCATGACGGCTCCTGCGGTAGTCCAGCGCCCCTATTTGAGGGATATCGTTCCAGCGTCGTCCTTGAGCTGCCTGCGCGAGCCGAGCCACGATAAGGTGCTCACGGTGAGGCAGGCTGCCGTCTTCATCGTCAACCTCAAAAAAGCCGGGGCGGACTGTCGCCAAAAGCTCGGAATTGTGCGAGACATGATCCAACGTGAAGAGTGACACTGGATCGGAATGATGGACCTCTCGGCACCGATTGCATGGCTGGTAAACGAAGCCGAGGGTATCCCGCACTGGGTGCTTACACTCGCTCCGATACTCGCCGCCGTCCTGACGTGGCACGCGGCCCTCGCCAAGAACAGGCAAGAGCGCAGACTGGCCGAGAAGCAGTTCGCTTTCGAAAAGCAGAAGATGCGCAAAGAGTGGGACGACAAATCTGTCGAACGCCGGCAGCAAGAGCAGTCCCTGGTCCATACCGAGAACGCCGCGCAGACCCAGGCATGGACCGAACGGTTCACAAAACTCATGGATGGCTATGACGCGCGCGTCGAGGACTTGATGCAGGAGGTCGTGGAGCTGCGCAAAGAGGTACTCTCGTTGCGGCGGATACTTGACTGGCAGCGTCAGGCGTGCGTCGGATGCCCCAAGCTCTCAAAATTTGTCGAGGATCAGGCGAATGGCGCAGTCTGACCAGAACCCGCAAGACCCGAACCCGGATGTGACATTCGGCAAGTTCAGCGGGCTGAAGAACACCGTCACGGCCGAGCGCCTGACGAATGACGAATTGCAGTCTGCCGTGAACATCGAGGTGGACGACCAGGGCCAGATACGCCGCCGTCGAGGCTACACCAAGAAGCTCTCCGGCCGCTTCCACAGCCTGTTCGCCGCCGAGGATGGCACCGTGTATGGCGTGATGAACGGCAATCTGGTCATCATCAATCCCGGCTACACGACGCAGGTGTTGAAGACCGGCCTCAGCTCGGACCCGACTGCCGGCGAGACGCCGCTGAGCTGGGTCCAGGTCGGCGACACGCTGTATTATTCCTCGCCCCAGGACAATGGGAAGATCGTCAACGGCGTTGCTTTGCCTTGGGGGACGCTCGACGGCAGTGGTTACTGGCTGTCGCCGGTCGTCACCCCCACCGCGACCTTGGCACCGATCCGAGGCAAATTGCTTCGGAACCCGCCCAAGGCGACCTGCATGACCTACTGGAACGGCCGCATCTACATGGGTGCAGGTAACGTGCTCTGGGCCACCGAGCTGTTCCTCTACGATGTCGTGGACGCCACGCGGACATTCTTCCAGTTCGAGGGCGAGATCACGGTGGTCGGCACCGTGACCGACGGGATTTATGTTGGGACCGACCAGGGTCTCTGGTTCCTCACGGGTCCGACCATCGGCGAGCTGAAGCGCGTCCCGGTGATGGACAGCGCCGTGATCCCCGGCTCGATGGTGGACATCCCTGCGGAGCTGGCGAACCCGCCCCAGGTCGGGCTGAACGCGGACACGGAAGTCAAAATCTCGCTGGCGTTCCTGACGACCAACGGCTTCTGTGTTGCACAAGACGGCGGTCAGGCATATAACCTTACCGAGGACAAGTTTATCTTTCCTGATGCTGCGCGTGCATCGGCTCTCTGGAGGCGGCAGGACGGCATCAACCAGTATGTCGCTGTGACCGACAGCGAAGGAGACCCCGCAACGAGCGCCCGGATCGGCGACTACCTCGATGCGACAATTATCCGGGCCGGAGGTTGGTCAGTGGCGACGGATGGTGTGGTGATCGGCGACAGTGTTGCCGCAACGATAGTCTGATGGAGCAGATCATGGAACAGTTCAAGGATAACGGTCGTGGCCTGCTTGTGCCCGACCACAAGTTGCTTGCATTCGGCCGGTATCATGGCCAGATCATCCGGGCCGGAGAGGTCATCGACGATTTCGAGGATGACAATCTTGTCGTCAATGAGGGTCTGAATGCCCTCCTCGGCGTCATGCTCGGCGGCGCGACGCAGATCGCCAGCTGGTATCTAGGGCTGTTCACTGGCAACTACACGCCGGTCGCCACCGATGCCGCTGCGGTCATCGCCGCCAACTCGACCGAGACGAACGCCTACACGTCGGCCACGCGCCCGCAGTTCGTGCCGGCAGCGCCCGCGAGCCAGTCGATCACCAACTCGGCGTCGCAGGCGACCTTCACCTTCAATGCGACCGTGACGATCTACGGCGCGTTCCTGGCCTCCAGCTCAACGATCAGCGGCACCACGGGCACGCTGTTCTCGGCGGCGCGCTTCTCCAGCTCGAAGTCGGTGGTGAGCGGCGACCAACTCCTGCTGACCTATACGTTCAGCGCGGCCTCGGCGTAATCTCCTACGCTGATCGTGTGATAGGCCCGCAGCGATTGAACCACGCTGCGGGCTGATTTGTATGGGGGTGCGGTTATGGCGAGCTATCCTGAAACGATGACGCAAGGCATGACGGTCGGCGTCAGCTCGTCCCCCAAGGCGATCTTCTCAACCACGAACACAGACAGCCCTTTGCTGCATGACAGCCAGGGCGTCGCTATGAAATTTCGACCCGTGAGCACAGACAATATCGTGCTTACCGGGACGCTGGTGGTGACCTTCCCCATCACGCTGTTGCAAGGGCTTACGGTATCCGAGACGGATGCGCCGGTCCACCAGCGATTCAGCGTAGTGTCCGACCGCATCAGGGTCACCGCGACAGATATTGAGATCACAATCTACGGTCTCCGCTATGCCGACGCGGTGCGTATCGCGAGCGCGTGGCAGGTGGGTAGGCCGGTGACGGTCGTGGACGCCGTTCAGGTCGCGGCGCATATCATCGTGACCTTCGGCGCGACGATCCTGGAGCGGCTGAGGATCGGCAGCTCTATCGCCGTGCTCGCGAAATATGGCCTGACATTCGCCGATCTGGTGTCGATCTCATCGGCTCTCGGCCGGATGCTCGGCGGCGCAATGGCGGAGACGCTGCGGGTAACCGGCGTTCCGCTGGTGACCTATCAGGCGATCTCGACCACGCAGGAGCACGCGATCATCGGGGAGGCCCTGGGCCACTCGCTCTTGATGTCGGTGACGCTCGCCGACACCACGAACCTCAGCGACGCGCAACTTCTGAGGATGATCTATCGCGGAGATGCGCTGCTCGATGGCGTGGTCATCACGGCAGGGTATGTCTCCCCGAGCGGCGAGTTCACCACCTGGGCGATCAACACACGCACGAACGCGGTTACGGAGTACCAGAATTGGGCGTTTAACTCCTTCGCCAAGGTCGGCCGGAAGTACATCGGCGCGAATGGCGATGGCCTATACGAGCTGGACGGTGTGGATGATGATGGGGCGAGCATCCCCACCTACATCGCGTCCGGGCTGTTCCAGCTCAATGGATCGCGCTACACTGCGTTCAAGGCGGCGTACCTCGGGATGCGGGTGACCACAGACGAGCAGATGTTCCTCAAGCTGGTGGACGGGCGCGGTAATGAGTTCGTCTATACGGTGCAGCCGGAGAACATGCACTCCACGCGCGTCAACTTCGGCAAGGGATTGAGGTCGCGCTACTTCGGATGGGCGCTCCAGACTGTCGCAGCTGATTACGACCTGGAGAGCATTGTCTTCGTACCGCTGTTCTCACAGCGTCGGGTCGGCTGATGATCTTCCCAGGGATACACAATCCGAGCATCCAGGGTACGGAGCCGTTTCCGAACGTCTTCAATCCCCCCTGCGCGGTCTCCCTGCATGTGATGACGACGGATGGTCAGCCTGTAGCCGGCGCAGATGATCTGGCTAGAGCGGTTGTCGATCAGCACGCGAACTCGATCATGCAGTTCCTCAATCAGGTACGTCGGATACGTGATCTGGGTAACCTGGGGTGGTCACGCCGGGTCATGTCGCTTCCGGGACTGATGGCTGAGTGGACATATAACAGTGGTATCGAGCAGCTGCGCATCGGTGTAACGGTCGGTGGTCCGGGCAGCCGGTCAAATCCATGGTCGCCGCCGCTGAAATTCACCGTTGACATCCCGTTCACCGGGTTCCCCATTCCTGGGATGGGAACGGCGTCATCAACTGTCCCTCAGGCGCTCCAGCCGAACGCTCCGGCATACTCCTTCGACTTCTGCCCAACCCCGAGCGCCCCTGGGCCTACGTCGCAATTTGACCCGAACACGAACGCATATACGAGCGCCTCAGCGGTCAAGACGCCTAACGACCTGCCGACGTTCATATCGAACTATCCTTTCTCGTGGCGGGTCTACACGGGTGCGTATGATTACATCCGCAGGAAGTACACTGTGGACATACCTAACTCACCTGATCCCTCCAATCCAACTAAGGTCGTCAAGGCGCTTTATTGTCTTGGTGTCGGGGGGTCGGCGGTGTTGAGCGCGCCGCTCACCGGAAAGCAGTATTGGGAGATAGAGATAGTATCTCTCCCATCCAGCGCCACACCGGGCGCATATACACTAGCCGACGTTTTTCAAGGCGCGGGGGATAGTCCGAGTACACCCTACCCACCCGACATTCCATACTGTTTCGTCTCCGGTGGGGCCGGGGCATACTCGATATCGTACAGGTCCGATGTCACGACCTGGGGCACACCGTCCATCGGGGTCGTTCCGGCGTACTACCTACCTGATGATATGCAGAACGACCCTGCGACTGGACCCCTGAGGCTATATAACGATTACTGCACACCTGTGGGGCTAGACATGCCCTTGTCCAAATCTACTCCGACCGGCAAACTAGCGAGATCTATCTACATCCTTCCATTCTCGCGAGGGACAACCACAGTCGCATCCCCGTGCTGGATCACAGGTGTCTACGATGTAGGGCCGTTCACCATGCCTACGAGCGGTGGATATTACTCTACTGGAGACACGAAAATAAACGGGATAGACTGGAAGAACGCCGCATATGGTTTCTTCGGAGATGCCACCGATGTCGCTGGATGGTACGCCAAGGCTAAGGCGTGGACAGGTATCCTTGCGGTGCCTTTCCCAGCTATTGAGAGCGTGAGCATCATCACAGGCGATCCGCAATACAGCTTGTCTGTCTGGGATAGTGACTACTTTACACCGAACCCTCTACGTCCACGACCAGTTGTATCCGAGGCGAATACACAAACGTACAACGTCGGGAATATCTACCCCCAACGAAACGGTATCGCCGTGTTCGAGGGCAACGCACAGACCTCATACGTGTCGTATCTACCTAACGCGCTGACATACACGTCCACGATCTTCTCCGCTGATCTGCCGAAGGGGGCACCATCAAGTGTTGGCTCCGCTGGTGGGACACAGGCACCGAATATTATCACGTCATACACACAAACATATGGCTTCGGGATCGACACACAGACCAACCTCGTGACCACCGCCGCGTCAGCACCATATGGTGTCGGGGGTAAATGGGGAGCATACCCTCAGGCGGACGGCTATAGCTGGTCAGGGGTGTCCGTGGGGGAGATGGCGGCGAAGATGGACAGCAGCTCGTGTGCTGACTTCCTGGTGACGTACTTAATACAGTTCAATCAAACGGTGACCACCATCAACCTGCGTCCTGACGGGACGATACGAAACGAGACCACGGTCACAAACCCGGACAGTCTGTTTGCCCCATATATGTTCCCTGATGCTGTCTTACGGTACCATCAACCACTCAGCTTCAGTATCCCCTGGACCTTCTACTACGGGGACTACTGGCCGACGATGAACGTGCAGAACCAATCTCTAGTAGACGCGCTCAACAACCCCGAGAAGGCGGTGCTCGACCTGTTCAAAGATGGTGCTCATGCGCCGATCTTCATTGGTCGGTTCGATGCGTGGACCCTGACGCAGACCCAGCTCGCAGGGGCCGCCCCGGTCGGTGATGGGTCGGGTGCGCCGGTTCAGGCGAGCGGCCAGTTCGCGCAGTATAGCGGGGTCGATCTCGGTGCGCTTCAGCAGGGCGATGTCATTATGGTCGCGGCCGACGCCGACACAGGGTACGTCTGGTTCGGCAAGAATAACCAGTGGTATGGAAAGGACGGGCCTCTGGGGTCGCAGGATGGTCCGTCCGCAGGCACATCGTGGGTGGCGATCATGGATGGCGGCAGCAAATCCGCAACCCCAGTGACAACTCCATCAGGGCCATACGATTATGCGACCGGACAGCCGAAATATTTCCCCGCTGTGGGGTATCGCATCGGAGAGCTGAAGTTCGCCTTCCTGCTCGCAGGAACCACGAAATATGCCCCGCCAGCCGGCTTCAAAGCCTACGGATTGGGTGCTACAGTAAACCTTCCAACGTAAGTCGGTTAAGGAACGTCACACATGCCTAACCCGATCGCCAATCCGATCCCGTATGCTGACAACGCCACTCCTCCGCCGTCAGTGCTGAACCTCAGCACCGTGCAGAGTGTCAGCACGCAGATGGTGAGTTTGGCTGAGGCGTACATGGGCAGCCTCATAGGGGCTGGCTGGTTTTCCGCGCCGAGCATCAGTCCTGATTTCCCGGAGATCACCACGCCGCCCGCCCCGGTCACCGCCAACATGCCGACGCTCCAAGCGGTCTCCTGGAGTGTTCCTGCGCAGCCGTCCGCGTTCGGCGTCAAGCCGCCCGATGTGGCGGGCCTGTTGCCTGGGCCGTTTACCGGGACGCCGCCCAGCCTCGTGTTCGGCACCATGCCCGTGGTCGATTACGGCACCGCGCCGGCCGCGCCTGCGGTCGATCTGAATTTCACCATGCCGACGCTGGACCTGAACCTGCCGGCCGCGCCGTCGCTGCTCTCGATCAGCGTGAAGCCCTTCAACGGGGTGACCCTGCCGACGCTCAGTGTGAACGTGCCGTCGCTGACCGCCGTCGCGCCCAACATCATCCCCTACGAGGAAGGCGCGACCTACGCGTCCTTGCTCCTCAGTTCGCTCATCAACGACCTCAATTCGGCGGTCGCGGATGGCTCGTATCTGACGCTGAACCAGCAGGTCCAGGACGGCCTGTGGGACGCCGGCCGCGAGCGGGAGTATCGCCAGCAGGCGGATGCCCTCGCCGAGCTGGACCGCATGGAGAGCCTGGGTTACGCCTTCCCGCCCGGCGTCTATCTCGACAGCCGGCTCAAGGTCCAGACCGAGACGAACAACACCATCGCCGGCATCTCACGCGACATCATGACGAAGCAGGCCGAGCTTCAGCTGGAGAACCTGACGAAGGCGCGTGAGCAGGCTGTGATGCTTGAGGGCAAGCAGCTGGACTATGCCAACGAGCAGGCCCAGCGCGCGTTCGAGAGCACCAAGTTCACGGCGCAGGCCGCCATCGAAATCTACAACGCCAACGTCGAGGCGTACAAGGCGTCGTTGGAGGGTTACCGCACCCAGGCGACGATCTTCGATACGCTGATGCGCGGCGCGCAGACCCAGGTGGACATCTACAAGGCTGAGCTGGACGGCGAGCGCCTAAAGGTCGATATGGATACGGCGCTGATCCAGCAATACGAGAGCCAGATCAGGGCGCAGAGCCTGTTCGTGGACATCTACAAGGCCGAGCTGGGGGCCATCGAGACCCAGGCCAACCTCCAGAAGATCATCGTGGAAGCCTACGGGGAGGAGATCAGGGCCTTCGTCGCCAAGGTCAACGCCTTCAGCTCCGAGGTCGAGGCGTACAAGGCCCAGATCGACGCCCAGGGCGTCGTCCAGAACACTTACAAGACGGCCGTGGAGGCTTACGCCGCCGAGGTCAATGCCGGCGCGTCCGAGGCCACGGCGCTGATCGAGGGGTTCAAGGCGCAGGTGTCCGCTTATTCCACCCAGCTGGAGGGTTACCGCGCTGCTGTCACCGGCATGGCGGAGCAGGCCCGCGCGGCGTCCGAATACAACTCGGCAGCGGCGGACGTGTACCGCTCCGAGATGACGGCCATCGCGTCGTATAACGACGTGTTGACAAAGCAGTGGCAAGCCACCATGGATATCTCCGAGAAGATCGCCGAGGTGGGCGTCCAGGCGGCCAAGGCCAATGGTGACCTGTTCATCTCGACCAAGAACATCGCGGTCGAAGCGGCCAAGGGTGGCGCGCAAGTGGCGGCCCAGCTCGGCGCTGCGGCGCTCGGCGCGGTCCACTTCTCGCAGTCGAATGCTTGGTCGTCGTCTCTGTCGGCAGGCATCTCTTATGGGGTTAGCAATAGCTACTCTGGCATCAACAGTGTTAGCTCCAGCACCAGCGCAGCAGTCTGAGGAGGCGCACAATGGATATCAGCGGGGCACTCGAAACCAAATATTCCATCCTCCAGCAGCAGGCGGACGCAGCCAAGACCAACGCTGCGGCGAACGCCAGTCTGGCGGCAGCGCGGGTGAAGACCGAAATTCCGGCGCAGGCGGGCCTCATGGGGGCGCAGGGGGCGTATTACGGGGCCGAGGCGCAGACGCTGCCCGGTTTCCGCAACGCCCTGAGCGGCTACTATCAGGGCATGGGAGCTGCCGAGCAGGCCCAGGCGGGTCTCTTGGGGGCCAACACCCAGCAAACTCTCCACGGTCTCGGACCCGGCAACGAGGACAATTACTGGATCGCTCAGTCGATGCGTCCGGGCTTCACAGCGGGCCAGCAGCGCCTGGGCGGCGACAACGGCTCCAGCGATGGTGTCACGACCACTCCGGTCGGCACGCCGAGGTCGGTGATGGATAACGGGTCGTACCCGAGCCAGTCCCAGGGCGTCACCTCGATTGGCACCGGGGCGGTCAGCAAATACGCCAAAGGCACGGCCAAAGTGCCCGGCAAGGGTAAGCCGAACAAGGACACCGTGCCGGCCATGCTCGCGCCCGGCGAGGCGGTTCTGAACCAGGGCGCGGCCGATCACGTTGGGCGCAATCTGATCGACGTGCTGAACGCTATCGGCGCGCACAAGATGGCGCAGCAGGGGAACCCACCTCCCGGTCCTGGCGGTGCGCCGGTCCCGGCCGCAGGCGGGATGCCGCAGGGGCGCTAAGCCCCTACTTGACAATCTTCAGGTGCTTGGCGACGGAGGTGACCAACTTGTTCTCCTCCTCGCGCGTATCTGGGTGGGTCATATCGACGACGAAGCAGTAGGGCCTGGAGCCGATCATTTCCGTGCCGCCCGATAGGGACTTGCGCACGTTCGTCTGCGTGATGATCCGCATGTCCCTCACCGCCTGGAGGAACGCCTTATAGGGCACGCCACGCTTGGTCGCATAGCGCCTGAGGCGATCCATGGTGATATAGAGGATGGACGGATTGCCGCGCTCCAGGCGCGCGGATACCTCGCCGCGCGGGGTATATGTCGGGAACATACTGGCCCCGTTCGGCCCGATGACGATGGTCTCGGTGTCGATCTCTTTCAGGAAGCTGGTGATGAATTGCAGTGGCGTCATGTAGTCGTCTTTGACGATGCCGCGCATCTTGGGCACTAGCACGTTGACGAACCACTGCTTCATCAGGCGCTTGCTGAAAGGCAGGAGGCCCAGCCGGTGGGTCAGGTCGCATGTCACCAGGATGGCGGCCCCTTCGGCCGTCCAGATACGCTCTGACCCTCGGCATTTCACCTCGGCGTCGAGCTTCTTCACCATGCCCTGCACGTACTCCTCCAGCTCCGCATAATGCTGGATCACGTAGGCGATGAACGCCTCGCCGATGTGGCCGTAATTCTTGTTCAGCGCCCGGAGCATGTCGTCGCCCTTCGACTTCACGGTGTCCGGGATTTCGGGGAAGTCGATCTCGATGACGCGCATCGACGCGGCGTTGCTGGTGGAGTTGTTCTCGGCCAGCATGGCATGGATCGAGCGGTTCGTGGAGGTGAGCACCAGCGTGGACTTGAGGATCGTCTCCTTGGCGTCCGAGGTGAGCTTGATCGTGCCGTCCCGCTGCGTGCGCTCGCGTCCCTTGATCTGCGAGCTGTTCAGCGCGAAGTCCTTCATCTCCGTGTCTTCCTCCATGGTTACCTCGTCGATGACGACTGGGAGGTGGCGGAGGATGCGGATCATCTCGGAGCGCGTCAGCTGCGTCGCGCCATGGGTGCGGGAGCCGTTGAGCGGTCCCTTCTTGGGAATGCCGAAGAACGACGAGATGACCCACTGCATGGTGGATTTGCCGGCACCGCTGTCGCCGTGCGCGCTGAGCATCCCTCCGTCAAAGCCGGTCATGTGGAAGATGATCGAGGCCAGACCGGCGCAGATGTAGAACTGCTGGGGGATCATGCTGCTGTCCGCGAACAGCTTCATCTGCGCTACCTGCGCCTCCAGCGTGCCTGCCTTGCCGAAGCCGAGGCCGTCGCGCACGGTCTCCGCGTTATGCGAGCAGTGGATGGTGCGGATAGTACCGTCCGAAGTGATCTTCTGATCGCCGAGGACGAACGTCTTGTAGTCGTCGTACCATCCGAAATGGCCGTACTGACGCTCGGCGTCAACGTATTTCTGGAGTTGGCGGAGATATGCGCTCATGTATTTCTGTGTCGCTCTGATGCCGTCCGGGTCGAGGTAGATGGATGCTTTGCTGAGCAGCTTCGATAGCTCGCGCTGATCCTGGATGACGAAACTGGGCACCTTAAACTCAGCTTCCTCACGCGGCCCCTTCGCAAACCACACATGCTCATCAACACCAGTCACCCTGTCGGCTTGGTGGGATTTCGGGTACAGATCGTACTCGATGACGAGCTGATGCTCAACCTTGCCGTCACGCTCCTTTTCCAGGAACACCTTACCGTTTGATCGGATGTAGTGCTCGGGCGGCGGCAGCAGTATGATGTCGTCAGCGGCGTGGTTCAGGATCGGGATATTGAGCCGTGGGGGTGGGTCTTGCTTCGGCCGGAGCGCCGCACTGATCGGCCCCTTGACGCTGCCCTCCAGCTTGCAGCCGCCGCAGAGGAGCATCCCGTGTGCGACTGAGCACATAACATCGCATGACGTGGGACCGACGCCCTGTGCCTCCTGGTCCGACAGCTTACGCTCGACCTCATCGTATGAGTAACCAGGGTAGTTGCGCTCTGACCACTCGTGCGCCACCTCATCCCCATTTTCAAGGCAGCGGAAGACTGCAAGCGCCTTGTGCCATGTCTCGTATGGCCAGTCGCCACCATGGGAGTATATATGCTGCATCAGCTTGCAGCTGTCGAGTAGATCGTCCAGGTCCGGCACCGGGCCGGAATACATACCGCCGAGGTTGCCGACAGGCGTGCTGAGATGCTTTGTGACGATGACTTTCTCGATGCCGGCTGCGTCCAATGACTGCTCTAGCGCCTTCAGGAAGTCCTCGGTCTCTAGCACGCCATCGCCGGGGTGAAGCACCTCGACAGGACGCTTGAGACCTCTCTTGTAGTTGATCGTGCCGACGACACGAAGGACGCTGGAGATATCCGTGGTGCGCGAGCGGTCGGCTTTCAGACCATGGTGCGTGACGAGGCGGTGCAGCCACATGGCGTATTTGAGCCAGTCGCTGGAAGCGATCTCGTTGGTCAGGCTCCAGTAAACATGGAGGCCCCCACCGCTGCTGATGACGAGTGGCTTGGGCAATCCTGCGGATGTGGTGAAGTTCACCAGTGCGTGAAACGCCTCGTTCTGGTCACCGTACTTCGGATTACTCGCGGTGCTCTCGCCCACGTCGAGGTCGAGATAGAAGATACGCGAGGCCCGCATGTTACCCTGGGTCCGGTACTCCCATGCGCCCGGCTCGCCGGTCTTGCGATTGATCTTCGCGGAGTTCCAGACGCGCTCCTCGATCAGTCCATGGCAGGTGAAGTAGATGTCCTGACGCCCTTTGTGGGCCTCCGCGAACCGCGCCGCTGATGCAATGTCCGTGAACGACTTATGCGAGTACGTCGCCTGAGTTGCTCCAGGCGGCGTGTATGGCGTGGCTAAGCAGTATGGTCCCGAGACAGGCCATACGCGCTGCAAAAACTCTTGCGGCGTCATGATAGTCCTGTCAGTCGGTGCTGTCGGGAAGGTTTTCTTCGGAGTTCAGGCCGGCCTCAGAGAACCTGCTGAGGGACTTCGCGGACTGGCTGGGGTCAGAGAACCTGCTGAGGGACTTCGCGGACTGGCTGGGGTCAGGGAACCTGCTGGGCGTGGGAAGCTCGTGTTCGCCGCGCTCGACGAGCATGGCCTTGAACAGAATGAGATAGACGATCATGTCGTCGATGCGACCGCCGAGAGGCTCCAGACGCTGGCGGCCCTTGCCGGTGCTCAGGTCTCGGATGTATTGCATCACAGCATCGTGGTGCTTGTTGTAATAGACGGCCCAGCACTTCTCCATCGGTAGGTCGAGCTGTTCGCCGTTACGTCGGAAATTGGCGAGGCGGTCGGTGTCGCCAGCGTATTCGCCGCCCTTGAGCTTGGAGAGTCTGACAATCTCGGTGACGGTCTGGTCGAGCAGGTTCTTATAGGCATCGTGCGAAAAAATTCGGTTGGACATGGGGATGAGCCTCTAGGTTGAGGATGCCCTGCCCTGAGGCAGGGCATCCAATATCACGGAACCGTGACAGGATTACAAGTCCCTTTACGCGTCCCAGTCGTCGAGCAGGGCCTCCACAGGTTTGGAGGCCGCCGCCTCGGGGGCCTTGGCCGGCTTCGGCGCAGCCTTGGGTGCGGCCGCCGCCTTGGGAGCCGGGGCCGGGGCCGGGGCCGGGGCCTCGATCTCGCCCTCCAGGACGATCTCGCCGTCGTCCTCCTCCTTGGGAGCCGGCGCAGCCTTGGGAGCCGGCGCAGCCTTGGGAACCGACGCAGCCTTGGGGGCCGGAGCCTCGGCTTCCTTCTTGTGGCCGTCCGCGCCTTCCGGCGTCCAGGTGCCGGACAGGAGCTGCGCCACCTCGTCGCTGTGGATCAGCTTCTTGACCGCCGCCATGCGCTCCTCGGGCACCCAGTTGTCGGCCGAGAAGATGACCTTGGGATAGGCCACGTTCGGGTCGAACTTCATCTTGGTGATGAGCAGCGACGTATGCGGCACGTTGTTGGCGCGCAGCATCTGGGTGTAGTTCGAGAAGCCGTACCAGCCCTCCTTCTCCAGATCGGGCGACTGGCCATCGTAGTCGGACGTGACTGCGATCTTGAGGCGCAGCGGGGTGAAGTCCGGCTTGTTGGCCGGGACCACCGCGAGCATCCGGTGCTCGGAGCACGCGACCACCGCTTTGTTGTTCTCGGTGACCTTGGAGCCTTTCACCGACATTGGGCAGCCCTTGCACTTGTCGGACTGCGGTGCGGCGACGCCGGCGTCCGGCGTGATGCCGTCTTCGGACCAGCATAGAGGCTTGCCCGGCTTGTCGGGATCGTAAGCCGCCTCGTAATAGGCGCGGCCACGACGCTGGTTGAAGCCGAGCACAATCCAGCGCGTGGTGGCGGCCGGCTCCATGTCGCCGTCTTCGTTCTTGCGCAGGAGCTTCTGCTCCTCGCCGTTGATGTTGATGGCCCAGACCTTGCCCTTGTAGGTGAGCGAAGGCACCGTATTGCGGTCGGCGATGTTGCTTTCTTCGGTCTCGATGAACTTCTGCACATGCGCCGGCATTTGGGCTTTATTAAACAGGATCAGATTACCCATTGGTAGCTCCAGTGTTGTGGCTGAATTAGCCGTGGACGGACTTGGTAAAAACAGCGATCCGGCTGTCCACCAGACCCACGATATTGTGAGCCTGGGCGATCTCCTGACGGAGTGCGTCCATGAAGCTCTTAGGGATGGGTTGCGCCGGCAGCTCACCGAGCAGCGCGGGCGACAGGCCGAACAGGGCGTCGATATGGTGATCCAGCCCCTCCACAGCGCCCATGAGCCGCTGGTTCAGGAACTTCAGCTCGCTGAGCGCCTGCGGAAGCGCGCCGAACGGCGGCTGAGCGTTGTTGACGGCGGCGGCAACGGCGTCGAGCGCAGCGGCCTGGATGTCGGGGGTATCAGTCATCGGGTTACCTTCAGTCGTTGTTGCGTCGAACGCGGACCTCGCGTTCGCGATACACGTCCACGCCGGGAGGAAGCTCGCCGGCATGTTCTTCCATGTATTGGGAGATGAACGTCGTCTTGATGCGGCGTTCGAGAGCGTCGAAGGAGTTCGTCTTTGCGACCCAGCCGTAGAAGGTATCCCAGTCAGCGGCGCTGGGCGTGATCTTCTCCTGCCAGTAGAAGGTGCCGCTCTCGGTCCTCATCGACTTCGCGTTGGAGCTGTTCAGCTCGGCGAGCAGCGCGGCATCAACAGTCTTGAGTTGCGCCTTCAGCTTCTCATCGGCGGCGTTATATTCGGCCGAGAGCGCCTTCCGCGCATCGGCAATCTTGTGGCGCACACGCACCATGCGGTCGATATCGGTCATTGGGGGATGCCTTTTATTGAAGTAGCGAACTGTATAATGAGAGGATACTCTCCTGGTTGGCTATTGCAAGCTCGGTCTGACGATATATCTCCCACTCCATCGGGTGAGCGGCGATCTTATATACCGTCATCTTGTTCACCTGTCCAGCGCGGTTGAAGCGTTCGATCACCTGCTGGTATTGGGAGTTACTATAAATCGGTGCGTAGAAGATGGTGGTATCGGCTTCGGTCAGGTTCAGACCATGGGACATGACCTTAGGATGGCACAGCAGGATGTGGGGGTCCGGCGTATGCTTGAACGCCTGCACCGTCTCATGCCGCTTGTTGGCGGACACGTCACCGTTCAGGAGACCCACACTATAGTGCTTTCTCAGCTCGGCTGCGAGGCTCTCGGTGATGCCCTTGAACGGCACGATGACGATGACCTTGGCGCTTGCCGAACGAATGCACTCCATCAATGTGTATATGCGTGGTTGGTGCGGTATCTCAACGTAGTTCTCGGTCTTTGGCTCCTTGACGCAGCCACACAAAATCTGACGAAGTTTACCGATCTGATCGGCCGCGTGAACCGCCGCGATATGGCCACCGCGCGCCTGCACCTCCGCGTTCTCCATAATCATGTCGTTCTTCATGGTGGCGAATGCGGCGCGCTGGGCGTCAGTCAGCTGGGCCTGCCGGCTTGTGGTAACTACGTCCGGCAAATCGAGGCAGTCGCGCTTCTTAAACCGGATCGCCGGCTGGAGGAGTTGGAACGCCCGCTCATTGGACCCTTTCTTCGGTGCCCACTTGAACGGCGTCAACTGCATCATCGTCTCGCGCTTGAACGCGCCGAACCACTTGGGTGTGCCCTCGGGGTTGATGATCCGGGCCTGCGCCCAGGCGTCGGTCGGATTGTTGGGGATCGGCGTCCCGGTCTGCCACCAGATACGCATGTCCGGCCGCAACATAGCGACGAGAGCTTTATACTTGGCGGTGTCGTGGTTGCGGAACTCGTCACCCTCATCAATAACCACGAGGTTTATGGTTGGGTTATCCCGGATCATCCTCATAATCTCCAGGATTTTAACTCCGTCGTGATTGAGGAGATAGAAGTCGGCCGGCGACCGTAGGGCCTCGCGGCGCTGATCGCGGGTGCCGTGGACGACCACAGCGCGCCGGTGCATGAGCGTGTCAAAGATGTCCTGCATCCAGATCGTGCGAATGGTGGAGAGCGGGGCGACAACCAGGGCGCTGTCAACCTGCCCCTGGCCCATCAGATAGTCGGCCGCCCAGAGCACGCCGTTGGTCTTGCCGGTGCCGGCCTCGGACAGGTTGAACGCGCGGCGGTGCATCGACCAGAACTCGGCCATGGCTATCTGGTGATCGAACGGAATGAACTTGCCAGGCCAGCCGTACTGATAGCGGATCGGCGACGGGACTTGATAGCCCATATTGCGCAGAAGCAGCGTGGTCTGGAGATCGTGCTTCGCCGCGAAGTTGAAGTCAGGATGCGCCAACATCTTTGACTTTGGCAAAAGCTCCCGCAGGCCGAGGGGGTCCACGGCCTGCAAGACGACGCTCTTGGTTCTCTCGTCGATCTGGATCATTTGGTAACCAGCAGCTCCGTCATCACAGCGATGGCGTTGAGCATAGCTGCGCCATCCTCGTCGGCCATCTTGGTGCCTGTCGCCGTGCAGTCGCGCGCCCGGTCGAACGCCTCCAGCCAAACCTGGAGGCTCCCCACGGTCTTCTCGGTCACCACAAACCCGAAGGCGTCGTGGCTGTTGATCGAGTGCAGGAAACCCTTTTGTTGAGGTGTCGGTTTGTTGTAGCCGAACTTGGTCTCGACGGCCAGGAAAACCCCGTGACGCAGCGCATTGATGTCGGAGATACCGACCTTGCCGAAGCCGTTGGCTGGGGGCATCCACCAAAACCACCCGTGAGCGTCGAGGAGACGCTTGACTTCCTTCTTCACGTCTTTCTCGTTGTTGTAGATTTTCTCACGCGCCATCACTCAGACCTCACCTTTGTACCCTGTCGTGTCTCCCCAGGCGCTCTCGCGTGGGGCGTCCTTGCGCCACTGGGCAAACTGCGCATCGAACTGTTTTTGCAGTTCACTGAGGCGATTACTCGCGCTCGTCAGTGCCCTCCGCGCCTGCTTCTCGTTCTGCGCGCAATCCTTAACCACGCGCACCTGCTCGTTGATCTCCAGGATCAGCGCCTCCATGGATATCTTTTCAGCCATCTCAGTATGTCCTCTTGGGTTTCCAGTGCTGACAGTCCGTGCGCGGACACCAGCCTCGGCATAGTCCGCTCGGACGCATCTGCCACGTGTCTGTTTTGAAGGCGTCCCTGTATTGCTTGAGGTCACCGACGAAGTAACCCCAGAGCTTGTCGATCTCATCACGCTGGTAACTCTCGCCCGTCGTCACCATGTCCTTGGTCCAGTAGTAATCACACTGGATGGTCTGAACCGATGGGTAAAGGATGAAGGTGTAGAGGGCGTTCAGCATGAGCTGCTTGAACTTCTTGTGGGGCTTGCCGGTCTTGTAATCGACCATGCGCGCCGTCTCACCGTTGACGATGGTCACGTCAATGACCTGTCGCATCCACACGCCTCGGTCGAAGAAATGACAGGGGCGCAGGTTCTTGTCGAGCGCCGCCTTCTGCTCGGTGTTCAGCACACCGGGCATGTTCTCCAGCTCCTGCATGAACGGCTCATGCGCCTTGAGAGTGTCGTGGAGCGGTGCGCGGACGGCCAGCCGATCCTCGAACTGCTTGTGGACCCATATCCCCCACTTCTGCTCCTCGGACTTGTTGTTCTCATCCTCCTTGAACTCCTTCGTCACGTACTTTCCATGATACTGGAAAGGACAATTGACGAAGGTATCAAGACCTGTGGGTGACCAGGGCAGCGGTCTCATTTTTCTTGGACCTTCTTCAAGGTGGCATCAGCCAGAACCCTGATCTCGTCGAGGAGAGCACGCAGCCGGCCGATGCGCCGAGCGCGCTGCGCGATCACACTCATTATGGACACCAGCGTATCGCGCTGGCCCTCGACTTTCGACATCGCCGCGAAGGCGTTGTCGTGGTCCTCCTTGTGGTGTACCTCAAGCTCTGCGAGCTGGGTGACCGCCGTGTCGCGCTGCTGCACCATGCCCTTGCAGGTCTCCAGGGCATGCTCTCGGTCGGCGACCGCTTTGTCGAGGTCGCGGATGAGGAGCGTGACGCACACCGCCCACGATTTCGGCAGTTGGTTCAGTGCGTAGGCGCGCAGTTCCTCGGTACTCTGGGAGTGGGTCATTCAGTCCTCCAGCGGCTTGAGGGCGATGTCGATGGACCGCACGACATCCATCTCATTGTGCTTGGTCAGCCGGGTGCGGCAGACGCGCAGCAGCTCCACCAGCGTGGACATCTTGGGCTTGGGAACGTGGATCACGCTGTCCTTCTTGGTGGCCTTCGCCGCCCCGCGCGCCTCGGCGGTCTTCACCGCATCCTTCAGGATCGCGACGCCTTCGCCCTTGTGGTCGCGGACGGTCTCCGCAGCGAAGGTGGCGCTGACCTTGCCCTCGCGCACCAGCTGATGCACCTCGGGAGACGCCGCCTTGAAGTCGAGGAGTTGGGAGATGTAGCCGGCCGACTTGCCCATGCGCCGGCCGATCTCGGCAACGCTGAGGCCGAAGCCCATAAGACGCTGGATGTTGCTCGCCTCCTCCAGCATGGTCAGGCGCTTGCCTGAGTTACTGGTGCTCTGGCGCAGGATGCGGTCCACATCGTTGATGCCGCGCTCCTCCGGGACGCAGGGGACCGTGACGATCTCCACGCCCTCGCCGAGCAGTTCCAGCACGGCCGTCAGGCGGCAGTGGCCGGCAGCCACAAACACGGTGCCCGCCTCCTGGAAGATTTCCAACGGGTGCGACTTGAGGAAGCCGTTCTCGCGGATCGACGCCTTGAGGTATTCGATGTGCTCGCGGTTCTTGGGGTCCGTCAGGTCACGGACGTTAAGGCCGGGTTTGACCTGGATCAGACGCGGATCGAAATTCAGGAGAGCGCCTCGGCTCTCCGCCATGGATTTGAGGTCAGCCATTGGGGGATGTCCTTAGGTGAGGAAGTTTCAGGCCAGTTCGAGTTCCAGCGCCTCGACGATGGCGCAGAGGTGGGTGGCTTGGGCGGTCGCGTCGTCGAGCGCGGAGTGCTGCGTCAGGCCCGTGAAGCTGATCTTGGTGGCCGGCGCAAGCTGCTTGATCGTGCGGTAGCATCGGTCGTGCCAGAACTTCCATGGGCAGGCCATGCCGGCGTTGGTGCACGCCCGGCGCAGGATCACGTTGTCGAAGGTCGCGCCGTTACCCCAGACCGGGAGGCTGTCGGAACCGAACCACTGGGCGAAACCCTCCAGCGCCGACGCGATGTCGAGCCGTTCGAGACCCATGAGCGCCTTGCGTGCGCCGTCCTGCTTCTCGTCGAGCCACCACATCAGGGTGTCTGCGTCCATCTTGCCGCCGAGCATGACGGCGCTCACGGGGTCCACACCGACATGGAAGCTGTCGAAGATGGTGCCCTCAGATGGGGAGAATTTGACCGCGCCGAGGGAAACGATCACGGCATCGGGGCCGGTGCCGAAGGTTTCCAGATCGACCATGACATGTGTGGTGTTTGCGGGGATGTTGGCGGTCATTAGTTTGCTGTCCTTCTCTGGAGAATTTCTTTGAACGTATTCGTGGAGATGTTGGAGAACACCGCAAAGCCCCCGAGCAGGTGCTCAAGATCATCGACGATGTTCGCGAAAGCAATCGCCATTGCCGCAATCGCGACCGCGTTGGACTGGTCTTTGAAGACATCTTCCAACTTGAGACAAGCATCGCGTATATCGTCCTGCTTGTCTTCAACCGCAGCGTTGAACGCGTCGAGGTGTTCTTGGCTGTTGACGACGATCATCGGGTTACTCCACGTTTTGCTACATCGTGTAGCAAAGATTTACGGCATACCCTTGCCGGGTTTGCGCTTGGTTTTCGGGTGGTTCGCTTTCAGCGAGCTGTCCGAATTGCGTGGGAATGAGCGGTTGTCGTGGACGCTCTCCACGCGGATGTTCGAGGCGCTATTGGTGCCCCCTTTGGACAATGGGTCACGATGATCCACGTCTTTCTTCTCTCCGGGCTTGAGCAACCCCAACTTGATCGCCTTACGGCGCAGTCGGTGGCGCTCGGCGTTTCCGCTGTTGTGGCCGGTCCCGACCTCGCCGCGAGCCTTCTCCTCGCTGTATTCCTTTTTGTAGTCGCGCTTGCCCCGGATCATTGGCGGCATGGCCGGCCTCCATGGTTGGTGGAGACATCACCTTACTCGTCGTCGGCGACTTCCTCAACCGGGTCTTCTTCCTTGACGAGGGTGTAGCCGAACTCCTTGAACCGAACCTTGTCGTAGGTCTCGGTGAACGTCGTGCCGGTGGTGCCCTCCAGCGTCAGGATCGTCTTGTCGCCCACCTGCTCCTGCTTCAGCACCTTGAAGCGTTTGCCGGTCTGCGTATGTTTGAAGTAAATGGTCACGATGTCCTCCATCACTCTATGTGAACTTTCTTGAGGTCGCCCCAGGAGCCGCCCATCTTAGCGTCCCAAGGCATTGGGATAGGTGGTGTGTATCCCCACGCGCGCTTATAAGGTAGATTATCAAGAAGATACTTTATGTCAATAGCCGCGCGCTGCATTTTATCAAGTGGCACGAACAGGTATATGCCGTCGTGCAAGTCCCATGCGAAGTATGCACCAATCTGTGTGAGGTAGGGTTTGATAACCGCGAGCGCAAGGTACTTCTGATCCGCGCCAGTCCCTTGGATGCGGTAATTGATGGCTGTCGATCCCATGGACCAGCCGAAGTTACCAGACCAGTCGCCATCGACCTTGACGCGTCTGCCGGCGAACGTCTCGACGTAGTGCGTCCTCTTGGTCAGGCGTATCTGCTCTTCCCAGTATTTCGGGACACGCGGGTACGTGCGTTGGTAGATGGTGTGGATACGCCGCGCCTCTGGTAACTCCATGGGTATGTTGTACTGCACACGCGCCACCGAGCGCAGCTTCCCTGCCGAGGTACGATATTGGAGCGAGTTATGTACGATCAACCCATTCGCAGCGAAGCGAGTGCGGAGGCCACAGTTCACAATATCGTATGTCCGCGCTGTCGTCTGTTGGCGAGGTTCACCTTGCGTGTAACCAAGCGCAAGTTTCCAGGCTCGTAGTGACCATCGTTGTCTTGCCGGTCTATATCTAGCCCCAGGTATGTCTCGTGGGGCAGGTGTTGTTTGATGTACGTCACTGCCTCGATTACTGAGCCAAACCGACACTCGATCCCACGGCCGCCGTAATTGTGGTACGACCGATCTCTCGGGTTGGTGCATCTCTGAAACATCGCGCTGACGCGCTTCTGGAGCCGTTTGTCTGTTACCGTTTCGATAATCAGCTTCCCTTCGCGCCGATGGCGCATCCGAGCAGCACATGCCTTGCATTGTACTGAACGTCCCATCTCCATGAACCGCAGGTTGGCCTCTCGTACCACCCCACAGCCGCATTGCGCGTGCACATAGAGTGCCGCCGATTTCACGAAAGGTACGCCGGACAAGACCGTCCACGATCCGAACCGCTGACCGAGATGAACACGCTCGTTCGATGGGCCATGAAAAACGCTGTGCTTCGTCAAGACGCCTCCATCCACCCATAGACCATACGCGATGATCTGGTGTCGCTGTGAGACCCTGGTAGGTGATTACGTCTCTAACACCGCTGAAAGATACACCGCTATGTTGGACGAACTCGACCCCATCCCACACAAGGTCGTCAGGACGCACGTGTTCTATACTGCAAGGTCCGCGATCAGTCAAGATCATTGTACCTCCTGCAACACAAAGGTTGGCGACCTTACCGAGCTTGCGCCCATTCTCCGCATCCTTGTCGGTCTCCTGATTGGCGATCATCCAGTGATAGTCCACGGAGACAATGCGAGAACCCATGTAGGAGTGGGGGTCTTCGCCCGGCTGGCAGAGTTGCAGCATGGCCTCGTCGCCGGAGGCCACGGCCATCCAGCGGAACTCCTGGCCCGCTGCGTCGAACTCCATCAGACCATAACCGGGCGGTGGGATGAGGACGCCCCGGAACAGCGCGCCGCGCTTCTCCTGGTGGATCGCAAAGCCGGTCGGAAGGTCCACCAACTTCTCGGTGCCTGGGCGCTTGCCCGGACCCTTCGCGCGCTGCTTGGAGGCATAGGTTAGGCGGCCGGAATAGGTGCCGAAGATCATGGCGCTCGGATGTACGCGGCCGTCTTCATTGTATTCGGCGGAGGCTATCGGAGTTCTGGCGAACTTGACGCGGTTGTTCTCGGCCTCGCGATAGGCGCTGATGATCTGCGCGCGGGGGTCGAGGAACGCCAGCTCATGCAGCACCTCCTTGTCAGTTGACCGACTGGTGTTGCCTGTGATCTTTGACGTGTTCTCCTTGAGGACTGGCAGTTTCCAGTCGTCGAACAGCAGGCGGCCCAGCTTGATCGGGGATCGCAGCACACTCGTATCCACGCCCATGAACGCGAGCTTGGTCCCCTCAAGGGTGGCGTCGTTTTCCAGCTTCGCGTCTAGCTCGCGCGCAGCCAGCATGTCCACAGGGAGGCCCTGGAGGTTGGCCCTGGCGGCCAGGGGGATCGCGCGTGCCTCGATCATCGCCGCGCGTCGCTGGGTCACCTGGAGTGAGTTCCACCAGTGCTGCGCACCCACCAAGGTGAACTCCACGTCGCGTTCGTTATAGGCATGGAGCTTCGCCCTCGCCTCCATGCCGGTGTCGTGGAAGTCCACGTCATCCTCGTAGCCGGCGTGCCCCGGCATGTATTCCTTGACGAACGTCTTGAGGCTGTAGGACTTCCGCCTTGGGGCCGTCATCTCGTATTCAGGCTCGATCTCGGCGTGTCGCCAGAGCAGCATCGCGTCGAGGAAGTTGCAGCGCATCACGAGGTCTTCCAGACCCGCCGCGATGAGCCATGCGATGTCGAACGCCACGTTCCAGCCCACGATGGTCAGGTCTTCGTCGAGGGCCTTCTGGAGCATGCTGCGCATCATCTCGACGGAGGGGAATAGACCCCCTTCGACCACACGCTCGCCGGCAACCGTGGTGGAGTAGACGAGGCTGGTCACCCACGCTTTGCCCTGCGCCACGCGCCAGGGCTGGAGGGCGTATTCCGGCTTGGTCCCACTGGTCTCGAAGTCGAAGGTCAGAACCCGTGCATCATCCCACGCATCGTTGTACCGTAGCATTAGTCAGTCTTTCTTGAGTTCAGCGACGAGAGCGGCGACGAGAGCGGCGGCGAGACGATTACACAGGTCGATCAACTCACGCTCATTGTGCGTGAGCAAATTCCTCTTGGGGTTTGGAAGTTCACGGACTTCCTGCAACAGGGCCTCGGTGCGGGCGCGGGCGGCGGCCAAGACTTCATTCTCACTTGCCATCAATTTCTCCTGCTTTTCACAGTCACCGGCTAACCCTCTGCTGCCGCCCACCATAGCTGGCGCGCATCACTCCACAGCCACGATGTTATAGGATAGCCGTGGGGTTCTTCGCCCTTGATGTTGCGGAACCATAAGAGCGCGCCAGCCTCGGCCGCGCGCGTGATTTTGATGTGGTGACCTGTGGTCACAATGGCGAGTGGTGACCCGAGCTGCCATCGAAGATGTTCGTCGAGCTGATCCCAGCGGGATGCCAGCCCAAGCGCCAGCTTGTCGTACTGCGTATCTGATAGGATCGGCGACGACCTCCGGTAATAGAGGTAGGCCGCCATGATGAGTTTCCGCGCACCGAGAGAAGGGGTCACTTCGTGATCTTCGCCAGTACGTCGCGGATCATGTTCTCGTCGTCCACATGCAGATAGTCGCCGGGGCGGTGATCGACCAGCTCGCGCAGGACTGCCTCAGCACGGCGGGCGCGCTCCAGCAGGCGGTTGGCGGCAGCTATCGTCTCGTCCACACATCGGCTCAGGCCCTCCTGCCTGTTCGAGAGCGCCGTGACGGCGCGTGCAGCCGTAGTGAACATTTCGTGATTGGTGAGGGGTGGGGATGGCATTGCTTAGTTACTCCTCGGGGATGAGGTTCAGCGGAACTTCCCACGCTCATCAAGCGTTGGGATGAGGATCGTCGGTTTCGGTGGCGCAGCTCTCATCTGCATCTCGTGCAGCTTGACGAGGCGTTGGATGATGCCCTCGATTTCGAGGGGGGTTATGGATGGGATCGCGTGGAGCTGCACCCCATCCCATGCGAGACGCAGCGGCTGAGCCACTGCATCCGCAACGGGGTCAGGAAGACCGTGCTTCATTCAACGCGCCAGACGCCGATGCCTTGCACAGCCCCGTCGTCATCAGCCTTGCAGATGACCCAGGTGCCGGCGATATCGAGGGCGGCGTGGATCAAGCGCGTGAGGAACTTGCGTTCGAGTTTGCGGCCAGCGGCGCTGGCGTGGCTGGACAGCGTATTCTTCTCCTTGTTGGGGACGAAGAAGAAGTCGCCGACATCCATCTCGTGATAGGGATAAACGCGGCGGGAGACGCCGGTATGGCGCATCGCGTGGGGGATTTCGACTTTCTTCTGAACACGGAACATAAGACACCTTTCATGTAGTGGTGAGGGTTGGACCCTATCACTGCGCCTATACGATGTAAAGTGTCTGGGGATCAGGTGGCCCGTTGCCGTCGATGCACCTTGTTGTCCGCAAATCGCTTCGTCTGATATTCGGTGACGATATTGCCGGCGCTGCGCATCGCGGCTCTGAACCCGTCTTCGGCCGCCTCGGCTTGGATTTGGGTGATGAGTTCGGGGAGCTTTTGCGCTCCACCCTCACAGCATTGGCGCACGAGCTGCGCCCAGTGGTTCGGTGTCTGCATGGTGGTAATCCTCGAATATGCAGAAGTTATGCGCACCGGGGGCAATCTGCAATAGGGAAAGTCGCCGCGTCAGGAATGAGACTGGACCCGGCAGAGGACGCGGCCCTCGAACGAGACGACCACAGGGCCGGCCCAGGACTGCGGGATGCAGTCGAGGATTTCCTTGAGGGAGCAGGCGGGCGACGGCACATCTACCTCGCCGGGGCCGACCAGCGCCGCGCGCCGGACGCGGGTGTCGAACCCCTGGGTGCCGAGCCATTTGGTCATGCGCGTTTCGAGACGCTTGGTGCGGTCCCGGATTTCCACGATCATATCGTGCTGGTCTTCGAGTGGTGCGGATTTCGGCATAGTCTGTCTCGCTTGAGCTGGTGTGCGTCGCGGCAAGGATACACCGCCTGGGGCTGGGCCAGGAAGAAATCGCCGGCCCAGCGACAATATCAGGCGGCCTGCCCGAAGGCGGACATGAAGCCCTGCATCTCGTCGAGGATGCGCTGGGCCTCGGATGCCGCGTTCTTGCGGATTTCCGGGAACTTGCGCAGCTCCTTCGGTTCGTAGCCGGTGAAGATGTGGTGCAGGTTCGCGTGGATCGCCGTCAGGTTCTCGTCGTCGATCACGTTCAGGCCGGGCAGGATGTCGATCAGCTCCAGCAGATTGGCGACGGTGCTGTCGCGGAAGATCGCCTTCTCGTCGCCCATCTTCTCGGCGAAGTGACCCAGGGTATCGGCGAGACGCGTCCAGACTTCGCGCATGGCGTTGCCCAGACGCTGCTTCATCGCCGTCTCCATGTTCTCCCGGATTTCATCGACCTGATCGCTGTCGAGCGCCACGCGGAAATCGTTCGCCTCCGACACGGCGTCGATGTCCAAGGCCACATAGAACCGATGGCGCAGATCGTCTGCCGAGGGATAGTCGTCGGAGTTGAACAGCGTCCCCATGCGGAACTCGGCCTGCGAGATAGCCTGCGGATAGTCGGTACCGATGAAGTGGTTGACGGCGTTGCGGAACTCACGCACCAGCTTGCCGTGCTCCTCGATGAAGGGCACGTAGAGCATCCGCGTCAGCACACGGTCGCCGTTGTCCTTCCACGGCAGCGTCTTCTCATAGAAGTGCTGGCGCACCTGACTCGCCGCCGTGACGATGGGCTGGAGGTGCTTCTTGTCAACCAGATGTTTGTTGACACGCGCGGCGTCAGCCGCAGCTCCGGCGTTCGTGGTAACCTCGCGGCTGGCCGCCTTGTCGAGGCGGTAGCCGGACCACATGCCGAGGGACAGGTTAACGATCATGCAGTTGGAAGTGATAGACATTGTGGTACTCCATTGATGTCCGTTTCTACACTTTGCTACATCGTGTAGCAAACTCAGTATCTGTTCCGCGCTCCGAAGATTGCGGACAGCTCGTTCTGGCTTGTCACATACGACTTGGTGAGCGTATCGAGGCAGCCCTCCTTTTTGTAGATCACCTGCCGTATCCGCTGGATAGCGGCATCCACCGACGAGCTAACCCCCATTGCCGTCCGATAGATATGCTCGAAGTTCGGCGGCCCCTCACGTAGTAGCCGCAGCATGTCCTGGCCCCCATAGTACGGATCGTCATGGTCCGGCCGCCCGAAGTGGACCCGCGCGGTCAGGAAGTCCTTGAACTCTTTCAGGTGGTACTCCTTCACAGCAACGGCCGCCCAGCTACGGTTGACGGTCGGCCACTCGAACGGAACGATCTTGTGGTCCGGCGACAGCGTGAGGCCGCCACAGCTATCCCGCGTGAGCATGATGCAGCCATCATCGGCACGATACCCTCGCCTCTCTGGGGAGAACACCCACAAGACCGGCTCGCGCCCAGCGAACTGCGCGGTCACGTGCCTGCCGAGCAGCGTGTTGACGAACTGGTTGGTGCTCACCGAACCGTACATCCCACCGGCCATGACCTGGACATCGCCATTGGGATAGTATGTCACGCAGTCCGTATTAAAGAGCTTGCAAGCGAACACATCGCCCGGCATCTTGCGGATGCTCACATGCTTCTTGCGGCGCATGTTGGTCCGATTGCTCAGCGGGCGAGGATTGTACTCGTCGGTATAGCCCCGCCATGGTTTCATCGTCTCCCAATGACGCACAGCGTCTGCATAGGTGGGGATGCTCGCAAAGTCACAGTCGATAAACATTGTGGAAGTCCTTCAATGCGTGAGTTGCATCGCCACAGCCGCGATGGCCGTGTCGATGTCGGGATGTACGGTGACAAATTCCGGGCGGATGCTAAGCCCGTACTCGGCCATGCACGCCGCAGCTAATAGGTCGAACACGATGATCCGACCATCGGTCTGCTCAACGATCACTATATGGTAATCGTGTGGGGCTTCTCGAAAGATATCTTCGAGCGTCTGGGTGCCCACGCCAGACGCTCGGATAATGCCTCGCGGACCCGCAACAGCTCGCAAGATCACACGTTGCGGAACCCACCGTATCTCGTGCATACTGCACCTCATGTGGTGACGTGGATAGTCCTACCGATAGGGGCTTCTACGTTGGTGGTGCATAGCACGATGAGCGGATATGGCAACTCATCAGGCCATGGTGTATAGCCATCGGTCACGATAACGACGATGCATGGATCATACTTCGTCACGAACTCCAGGGGCTTGCGCATGTCCGTGCCGCCCCCGCCCTTGGGGTGCAGCTCGATGTCGTCGCCCTGCTCGAACAGTTCCTCCAGCGCGCAGTCGGTGTCGTCGGCCCAGATGACCCGCGTGCGCTCCGGCTTCACCATGTCCTTGATATAGTTCAGCTCGCCAGCGATGCGGGCGTAGTAACCCTCGTAGTTGGTCGAGCCGGACGTGTCGCCGATGATGACCAGCTCGCCCATCTGCTCGGAATACTTCCCCGGCAGGATAGTCCTGAACCGGCGATTGCGTCGCGACCAGCTCTCGTCCTCGTGGACAGCCTCCAGCATGAACTCGCGCAGAAGGTCTGGCCAGGGCACCTCCGGGTTCAGGATGCCCTTGACGAGTATGTCCAGGCCGGCCGGCATCTTGCCGGCCATGCGCGCCTGTGTGGCGGCGATGGCGACCTTCTGACTGATCCGATGCTCGATCTCCGCGATCTGGTCGGGATCGCTGGTCGGCACGTCCATCAAGTCACCATTGAGCGGATCGCCCTTCTCCCGGCCGCCCCCACCGTTCTGCCGCTCCTCCATGCGCTGATCGTAAATCTGCTCAGCCGACATGCCGGCGTACTTGGCGTCGTAGAGCGCATCGCTCCAGAGCTTGAAGCCGCTCTCCTTAAGCTGGTAGTTGATCGCGTAGTCGCACGCGATATTCCACAGCTCCTTGTCGCGGTTGCGGCGACGCAGGCCGTGCTTGAGGATGATGTGCATGACCTCGTGAGCGACCACGAACATTGCGACATCGCTGTCCAGACCAGCGATGAACGTCTCGTTGTAGTAGATTTTCACCATGTCGGTGGCGGCGGTAGGGATATCGTTCATCGCCACCATCTCGGTGCTAAGGACGATGGAGGCGAAGAAGATGTGACGCAAGGCCATCTTCGCTCTGGCCTGCTGCATCGGTGTGATATCGTTCATGTGGAAGTCCTTTCGGTAAGATGCCTGAACCCCTGCTTGGAAACAGACAGCGTGGTATTTAGGATACTACGGCCGTACTTTCTTTGCGCGTAGTTCTTCCCGAGTAGTGTGCCCACAACAGTGGACACATCCTTATCTGCTGGATCGTACCACTTGGAGTACCACCGCACCCCGATATTCTCGTATCTGAACGTCAGTTGGCCTAGCATGATCTGGCAGAGCACTTCGTGCTGACGGATGGTTAAATTTCCTACGTGGGTTACTCTTGGCATTTTGCTACTCCTTGTAGCAAAGGTTAGTGCATGACGAAGCTCTTTCGCACGTCGAGGTCATGGGCGGCCGCGAACAACCGCGCCTCGAACTCGCTGTGGAAGACGCGCTCGGTGATGGAGGCGATAAGCTCGCCCGGCTGAGCAACCTCGCCGCGCTCGTTGGCACGATACTTCACGGACCAACGCTCGCGACCGAGCTTGCGTCCTCGTAGCGGGCGCGGCGTCATACGAAGACGGCCTTGTACCTCTTGCCGACCTGAATAAATTCAGGCGTGCTGAACAGCTTGGGATCGCGCGCGGTGGCGAACTGCCACGCCATAATGACGAACTCGGGATCGAGCCGGGTCAGGAAGCGGTGGATGACGTTGACGGTCTTGACGCTCATGTCGCCGGACAGCGCCATGGTCACGGCGTAACGCAGCCCTAGTTCGGACTTGCTGGGCAGCTCCACATTGTCCGGGTCTTTGTAGATGCGGGGCATGTAGTCCTTGAGCGAGGCCCAGGTGTCGGCGAACGCCATCGCCTCCATGGCCGGCCCCTCGCCAATAGCGCCGGCCATCGCCGCCATCTTGATCGCGCTGGGCATATCGTCGTCCATCCAGTAAGTCCACGCCTTAGTGGCCGTGCGAGGCGTGCTGACGCACTTCGCCGGCTTGGCCGGGTCATAGGTGTGCAGCAGCTCCTTGCGGAACTGGTAGAACGCAATGGCGATGGGAGGCAGATCGCCCTTCGCCGCGTGGTATTTGCAGAAGTCATCCACGCTGACCACGACCTCGACATGGGTCAGGCGATTGGACAGCGGCAGCGGCTGGCGGTTGACGACGCCCTTGTCGCTCTCACGGTTACCAGCGAGAACGATGATGACGTTCGGCAGCAGGATGTGCTCGCCGCAACGCCGGTCATTGGTGATCTGGTAGGCGACAGCGGACACGGCCGGCGTCGCCGCGTTCGCCTCATCGAAGAACAGCCAGATGTTGCCCTCCACCTGCTCGAACGCGGCGTTGCCGACCACGGGCAGGGTCGAAGGCGCGTGCCAGACGGTCAGGCCGGTCGTGGCGTCCACATCCGGGAAGCCCCTGAGGTCCACGCTGTCGTACTGGCTGAGCCGGATATCGACCAGCATGTCGTCCGCGTTCTCGCGGGCCAGCTGGGCCATCAGCTCCGACTTGCCGACGCCGAAGCTGCCCCACAGCATCACGGGATGACGGTGGCGACCCGCTACATGGCGAACAAATTCTTTGGTCTGGGAGACAGTCAAGGAGTGCATCGTAAGTCCCTCGGGGATGTTTACTACATCGTGTAGCAAAGAGTGGAAGTGTCCATGCTGATTTCTCAGCATACTATAGTATAGCACATCTGTATGTTAAGTCAAGTCGTTGATCCGAAGCATGTGTATTTTCCGCTTCAACTCGTTAGTGTGCAGCAGGTGTATTGATTATTCCAACTCGTTATCGGTTGCCAAGTACGTTCATTCCTCCAACTCGTTCCTGAGAAACAAGTGTGTGTCTCTCTGCAACTCGTTTTGCTATCCAAAGTGTGTCTGGGACTTCAACCCACTATTACTCTCCAAGTACGTTTAGGGTTCCAGCTCATTCACGATTATCAGTTTGGTTTTTCGCTTCAACACGTATATTCAGAACAAGTTCGTTGCGAATATCAACTCGTTCGCTTATGACACGTCAGTTGCCCTCATAAACTCATTATGACCTAGCAAGTATTTCTTAGCTGTCAACCCGATCACTTCCGGCAGGTGTATTTTTTCATCATCGCGCTCGTGGTCACAAGTAGTTTACCCCTTACAACACGCTAATTGTAGTCAAGTGCATTGATTTGCCAACACGTTCCAGTCGATCCGATCTATTTCTACCAGCAACTCATTACAAGCCGCCAAGTGTGTAACTTGTAACAACTCGTTATCTATGCCCAAGTGGGTGTCAATTATCAACTCGCTATACCGGTTCAAGTGTGTAACTCATAACAACTCGTTATCTATGCCCAAGTGGGTGTCAATTATCAACTCGTTGGGCAGTTAACCAGTGTATTCCGCCCGTCAACACGCTTTATATTCCAAGTGGCTTCTTGTTATCCAGCTCATTATGGAAGGACAAGTGTGTTTGAGATGCCAACACGTTCTGCGTCATCAGGTACGTAAAGTTTCTCAACTCGCTCGCATTCTCAAGTGTGTTCTCTATCCCAACTACAGGTTTGCTACATCGTGTAGCAAACCTGCTCACTTGTCGTTCACGCCGAGGGGATCGGCTCGTGGGTGCCATGCTCATAGCCGCGCTTGGCCTCCCAATAGCTGGGGGCCAGCGGCAGGTTTTCCAGCTCGCGCCACTCGCGCCAGAAGTTGATGAGGAAAATCTTGAGCATGTAGCGGATCGCCGCGCGATGGATGCGCGACGGCGGCCAGATGTTCCGAACGTCCTCACCAGCCAGTCGCAGCTTCGACTTCGCGGCGTCGGTCATCTTGAGGCGCTGAGGATCGGTCTGGATGCGGTGCTTGTACTCGTCATAGAACTTCCGGTAGGGTGAGTTCGCCCGCATCATGCACGGCCCCAGCACGGCCAGCAGGCGGGCCTGGAGCCACGGGTCGAAGACGGTCGAGAGTTTCGTCTTGGTCGTGCCGTCCTTGGCCACGTACTCGCGCTCGATCAGGTGCTCCTTGCGCCGGCTCATGCCCATGCCATCCTTGGGGCTGCACGCCACGCCAGACAGCGACAGGAAGCAGGACGGATAGACCGCCTTGTGCGGGTCGAAGCTGGTGATGAGCACCGCGCCCATCGCCGGCCCAATTCCGGTCTGGTGGCTCAGCCACTCGGTCCAAACCGGAATTTGCTCCATCACGTCGAGGAGCTGGCCGAACGCCTTCTTCTCGTCGATCACCAGCCGCTCGTACTGATTGACGAGCAGAAGTTCGGCATAGTCCGATATCAGCTCCGCGCCCTTGAAGCCCTTGCGGGTCGGCAGCTCGCGGTTCTTGGAGATGCCGGTCGTCAGCATCTTGTACTCCGCCCGTAATAGGTCAAGGATTTTCTTGGCCTCTTTGGCGCGCTCCTTGCCGTCCTCGCCTTCGTCCAGCGTGGCGGCGATTTCGTCGGCCTCGTCGCTCTCCTCGGTCTGGCCGATCAGTCCGAGCTTGGCTCGGAAGTTGGAGCAGAGCCGGAGGCCGGCCTGGATACGGAG